>JACDAE010000526.1 GCA_013695595.1 Ktedonobacteraceae bacterium
ATAGAGACGTTTCTCATTCTTCTCACCATGCGAATAAGCCGATAGGTGAGATAGCTGGCGACCAGGAGTGCCAGAATGAGTAACGATGTGGTGCCAATGACATCACCTATGGCCTCCCAACTTGCGCCGAAGGTATAGCCGAGTGCAATGAAAATGATCGCACCACAGGCCTCACCACAGACATCGAACAGCAAAAAGAGTCGGTAAGGGTACATTTCAGCACCTGCAAGCAGGTTAATTGTTCCTCCTAACGCCGAGACAATAAAACGACTGAGGAAGATTGCCCACCCTCCTCGTTTGTTGAAATAACGGTGAGAATTCTGGAGCGTTTGTGGCGAGAACAGATTGAAGCGATGTGGGCGTTCCAGCCAGGCAAAGAGACGAGTTCCCACAAGATGTCCAATCGAGTAACCAACACTGTCACCACAGACTGCCGCCGTCAACGCAATTCCCGCCAGGAGAAAAACGTTGAAATCGCCGAGTGCCGCAAATGCACCAGCCGCCAATAATACAAAGCTAATTGGTAATGGAATACCAATCGCTGCCACGAAAATGCTTAGCCAGAGTGCTGGATATCCAAACTGCTGTATCCAGGAAACTAAAAGAGGAAGGACTGCACTCATTGTCTGTTCCTCTCTATCTGCCCAGAGAGCAAGGAATGTTGTTGCCGATAGATAAGAATAGCCTGTTGGACCTCTCGAATGACACTGTCAACCGATTGGTGATCCTGTATGGCAAGCATCTGTAGTGTGACATAATGCAATGTATGCGGATTGGAAAGGTGCAATGTGCTATAAAGGTAGGCTTCGGGAACATGATAGGTGTGAGCAATATAAGGAATAGTCATCCATTGACTGACGGTACTTACACTCCCTGATCTGGTCAATGCATTCTGTCGGCGAAAATCTTGCACTGTTTGCATAGTAGACCTGGCTGAGAATGCTACACAGAAAAGTGCCAGTAGCAACAGAATGAATGTAAGAATAAACTTTGTACGTAAACTCAACGGATAAACTCCACTGCTCGCTCACTTCATTGTCTCCTCTTCGCTCAAAGAGGGGAATATGAATATACTAAGAAGAATAACAGATGATCTCATTTATATCAATCCTCTTCTCTTAGATGCTCGCTACGAATTACAACGTTCACAAGCACTGTCCCGTTTCATTTCCTTATTGACGCGCAAAGCGAGAAGCGGTACACTGGAGATCTGGAAGTAAGGAAGAGGTCAAGAACCCAATCCCATTCAACGGGCTTCGACTTGCTTAATTGAAAGGAGGACGGCGTTTCCTCTCACCGCCTGAAGGCTGGTGGGTCTTCACGTCGCGTTTTTGATGATGAGCACACCTGAACAACCTTTAACGGTTGCAATTAAGCGCATTGATCCGACTCTCCCGTTGCCTGTATATGCTACCTCTGGATCAGTAGGATTTGATCTATATTGCCGTGAAGAAACGGAGATTATGCCGCGTCAACTGGCTCGCATTCCTGCGAATGTTGTTGTGCGCACTCCGCCTGGGTATATGCTCTTGCTTACTATGCGCAGTAGTACAGCCCGTCGCAAGGGGTTGTTAATCCCAAATGGTGTGGGCGTGATCGATCAAGATTATTGTGGAGAGGGTGACGAATTGCTGCTATCCGTGTATAATTTTAAAGATGAAACTGCGTTTGTCCATTATGGAGAACGTATTGCGCAAGGAATTTTTGTTCCGATCACGCGCGTTGTCTGGCAAGAAGTCGATGAGATGGGCCAGGCGCGTGGAGGCTTTGGAAGCACAGGTGGATAATGTCGCTCGTTAATTATTATGACGCTCTGGAAGTTTCCAGAAATGCATCGCTTGAACAAATAAAGCGCTCCTATCGCCGCCTTGTGCGTTTGTATCATCCAGATGTCAATAAACAGACTCAGGATGATCGCATTAAACAACTGAACGAAGCATACGATGTGCTCAGCGATCTTGCTCAACGTGCCGCATATGATGCCTTACTTCTCCAGGAATTACGCTATGCCGCTCTGCAAGAATTAATGCGTCGTCAACGTGAAGAAGCAGAGCGCAGGCAAAAAGAAAAGATAACCTGGACGCAGGGCGTTGTTGGCTTTGTCAAAGAATTTAAAAAAGCTCTGCGCGAAGATTAATTGTTGTGCTGTTCGGCAAGCAGGTCAACAAGGGTTTGTTCGTACATGGCGTAATCATCATTACTGAAAAGTACAAACATAACTTGTTGTAAGCTGGTTGATTTCTTAATGTGATCGATCACTGTCTGCAAAGCAATAGGGGCGGCCTCTTTCAGCGGGTAACCATAGACACCTGTACTGATTGAAGGGAAGGCGATGCTGGTGACTTGATGCTGTTCCGCCAGTTCAAGACATGCTTCGTATGCGCTAGCGAGTAGATGTTCTGCGTCGCGATGATGTCCATAAATAGGACCCACAGCGTGAAAGATATATTTTGCATCCAGGCGACCAGCCGAAGTTGCCACAGCTCTCCCGGTCAGGCATCCCCCAACTTTACGACACTCCTCCATAATAAGAGGTCCACCGGCACGATGAATGGCACCATCGACGCCCCCACCACCAGCCAGGGCAGAGTTCGCTGCATTCACAATTGCATCGACGTGTACATCGACAATACTGCCGCGCAGCAGGACAAGTGTAGTCCCTAGAAATTTGTATGTTGACATAAAAATATCCATTTTGCGAATCTCATGTTTTGTATGTCTTAAACCATTGTACACTACAGCAGGAGAAGATGCCAGGGAGAGAGCGCAGGTAGGGGCTAGATGTAGCGTACTCAGTATTATGTTCTGGGTGTGCTACATCTAGCCCCTACCTGAGATTGTGGCAGAAAGGGACATACATCACTACAAACTACTTTTTGACAACGGCCTCGGAAAGTTCTTTGCCTGGGAAGAAGCGCACGCGTTCTTTTGCGGGCACTTCGATTGGTTGTCGGTCGCGTGGATTGACCCCCTTACGCGCGGCACTCTGGCGCACTTTAAAAGAGCCAAAGCCCACTAAACGTACCTCTTCACCGTCCTGAAGTGCTTCGCGGATGACATCTAGTGTTGCCTCTAACACTTCAGAAGCCTGCTTTTGGGAAAGTTTCGCCTGTTTGGCAATACGCCTGGAAAGCTCTTGCCTACCGATAGTTGTTACGTCTGCTTTTTTAGTTTCGGCCATAGGTCCAAAATCCTCCTTGCAACAATCAACACACGTCGCTTTTCATCCCAAATCTTTATCGTTGGGCCTCTAGAGCGGCACTACAACCTCTCTGCCGATAGGAGTATAGCATGTGAATTTAAGAAATACAAGCACACCATTCTCTCCGAATAGTTATGAGGGAGTGTGAAGCCGCTCTAGAGGCCGTTTTAAACCTGTCAAGCAATTGAGAAAATGGCTCCCCAGGCTAATCGAGCGAACGTTGTTTTATGGCGCGATTGCGTAGAGAATCGTTCCGTCTTTTGTAGGATGTTGTTCAACTTTCTTTTGAAAGCGTAAATACTCTAGATGAGCCAGTACCTCTGCAACTGCCATGCGCCTTGCTTCATCGTTCTGCAATGTCCGTTGCCGAAATAGTTGGTTCGTGAGTTGGTTCGCATGTTGAGGTTCTTGTGCGAGCAGGTCCAGAATTTGCTGCAAGCGCTCTTGATGGTGTGCGGTAATTTCTGTAACACGTTCTACCAGATCACTAAAGGGTTCACCATGACCCGGCAATACGATACTTGCTGGCAATGTTGCTACTTTACGTAAAGAGGTAAGGTAATCGTCAAGAGGATTTGGCCGATCCAGGTCAGAGTAGAGGCCAATATTCGGTGTAATGCGTGGTAGGACGTGATCGGCAGCCAGGAAGATACCATCACGCTCACGAAAGAGGCAGATCTGCCCATCGGCATGCCCTGGTGTCCAGATGATGCGATAGTTTTCTCCTAGTAGATTGAGTACCTGTCCATCTTCAAGCGGAAGAATTGCCTCGTGGGGTGGAACATTGATAATGCGTCTCAAGGCTTCCTGGTTGGTCTGATTATACCATAACGTAGTTGGTGGAAGTCCATGTTGTTGAAAGAAGCGCGAAACACGTTCAAAGCGCCGGGGCATTGTGCCTGACCAGATAATCTGCAAGTTTATTTCGTCGAGAGGGTGCATATAGACTGTTGCGCCACTTTGTGCGTGTAGCTCACCAGATAGCCCGACATGATCAGGATGGTGATGCGTCAATATAATGGCCTGGAGTGTTTCTGTCTGTAAGCCGCTTTGATGTTGCCAATGCTCAAACGCTGCACGCGCATCAGGGTTTCCCATACCTGTATCAATCAACACCCATCCATTTTTCCCTATCAGGGCATACATATTGACTGTTTTTAAAGGGAATGGGATTGGGACGCATATTTTCCAGAGATCTGATACTATTTCACGCGTTACAGGTAACGTTCCATCATTGGAATGGGGTTGTTCCGGAAATGTCTGTTGCATGATCAGGGTACGTCCTTTTTTGGCGCATTCTGGAGGGGCCATCTAAGTCTTTGAATGATTCTCATTGATTGTAAGCTGTTACGAATTGGTGTGTCAACTTTGGGTAGGTGCAAGCGAGGGCTATTTAATTCTCGCTTTCCTTCCGGATATGGCTCGCAAGCGAGCCGAAAAGGGT
>JACDAE010000597.1 GCA_013695595.1 Ktedonobacteraceae bacterium
GAGCTAGAGGAATATCAGATGAGCGCATCAAAAAGACTGTTGGATGAGATTGATGCGACCCTGGCACGTTTCTATGGATTGAGCACCGAAGAGTTAGCATTTGTAATAGGGTATGATGAGAAGTACAGGATGCACAAAAAAGGGTAAAATAGTAAACTGACTTGACAAATGAGCATTGCATAGGTATTATTTCCAGGGACATCATACAAAGGATTGTATATTTACACAAAGGATTGTGAAATGACAATACATTCATTACGAAGACTTCCTGTGCCTTCTAGCATCCTTCTTGTTCTCTTCATTGTTAGTATCACGCTTACGATGGGATCTTCCCAGTTTCGGGCACTTGCTGCTACAAACCAGACATCCACCCTGGCAGTAGGTGATCTACGGGTCGACTATCTCGTAAATCCATTGGGCATCGACGACACGAAGCCCCGCCTTAGTTGGAAACTGACCTCGTCTGCTCAAAATCAAAGCCAGCAGGCATATGAGGTGCAGTCTGCATCCAGCGCCACCTTACTAAATGCCAACACGCCCGATCTCTGGGATAGTGGGAAGATACTATCCAGCGCTTCGATCAACCTTGCCTATGCTGGAACGACCCTCTATTCACGGGAACACATTTACTGGCGTGTCCAAGTATGGGACGCCAGTGGGAACCCTTCCACCTGGAGCGCAACAGCACAATGGGAAATGGGACTGCTCAGTTCAACGGACTGGTCAGCCCATTGGATCAGCAATCCTGGCTCCAGTGCCCTTCCGCTCTTCGCCAAACAATTCACACTAACCAAAACCGTTAAAAGCGCACGACTCTATATTACGGGTCTAGGCATTTATGATGCTCGTATTAATGGACAAGCTATCAGCATGGATGTGCTTCGACCTCCCGAAACCGACTACATTAAACGCGTCATCTACAGTACATATAATGTCACGTCACTCTTACAACAAGGGGCCAACACGCTGGGTGTACAACTTGGAAGCGGCATCGCCAACGTTCCCGCCACACCGGGACGGTATGAGAAGTTCATTGGAACAATGAGTACCCCGCGTCTGCTGGCCCAACTGGAAGTCATATATAGTGACAACACCACAGCACGCATCATCTCTGACAGTTCCTGGCGTACGAAACTCGGTCCGACCACCTTCTCCACCTGGTATGGAGGTGAAGATTACGACGCACGCCTCAACCCGACAGGCTGGCTGAATCCAGGCGCAAATCTGAGTTCCTGGCAAGCAGCAACCGTGACTACCGCACCATCATCCCAGACGGTCCTCAGTGCTCAGATGGTTCCGGCAGTCCAGATAGTCGGCACCATCCACCCGATCAAAATCACACAACCCAAGACAGGTGTCTATATCTTCGATTTCGGCATTAATTTCACTGGCGGGGAACAGCTTCAAATCAAAGGGGCTATAGGCACCAGGATCACAATGAAACCGGGTGAATTGCTCAAGAGCGATGGGGTACTATCAGTCAGGCCACCGTCAGTGCGCCATTCTACGAAACCTATATCCTCTCTGGCAGTGGGACCGAGATATGGCATCCAGATTTTCTTTTTCACGGGTTTCGTTATGTACAAGTTACGGGCCTACCAGCTACTCCCACAGCGAGCACGTTAACGGGCCTGCAACTTAATACTGCCAATGACAGCTCCGGGACATTCACCTCTGGAAACGCGCTCCTCAACTCCATTCATAAGATCATCAACCAGGCCATCCAGAACAATATGGGTAGTCTGCTCAGTGACTGTCCCGATCGTGAAAAGCTTGGCTGGCTCGAACAGGACCACCTGGAATTTGGATCGGTGAGCCGTGCATACAATGTCGCCGCCTATTATCGCGAGTTCTTCCGTAATATGGCCGATGGTCAACTCGCTAATGGCCTGGTGCCAGACAACGTGCCAGAGTATGCAATTTTCGGAGGAGCTTTCCGCGACGATCCCAACTGGGGAAGTATGATTATCCAGGGAGCCTGGGAACTCTATCAGGCATATGGCGACACTCAGACGTTGAGTACCTACTATACCAATATGCAGCGCTACCTGGCATACCTGGAATCAAAGGCCAGCGGAAACCTGCTCAATTATGGCCTTGGCGACTGGGGAACCCTCGACAAAAGCACACCCATAGGCGTTTCATCCACCTACCCATACTATCTGGATGCGGTAGAGATGAGCAAGATCGCGGCGGTACTCGGCCATACGAGCGATACAACCACCTATAACACACTGGCAACGCAGATCGCCAGTGCCTTCAACACAAAGTATCTCGCCTCAACGCATAACATGTATGCCAACGGAACCGAGGCCGCCGATGCATTCGCGCTCGATATGGGTGTGGTGCCCAGTCAGTACCAGGCAGCCGTGGTGCAACATCTAGTCAATACTATCCAGGCGAACGGAAACCATGTCAACGTCGGAGAGATTGCCCTCCCAGCAGTGTTCCGCGCACTGGCGAATGGTGGTCGCAACGATGTCGTCTACACAATTGCGACCCAGACGACCTATCCCAGTTATGGCTACGAGGTTATAAATGGTGCTACCTCACTACTCGAGTTCTGGAATGGAACGAACGGCACAAATTCGCAGGACCACTTCATGATGGGTGCCCTCAATGAATGGCTCAGTTTTGAGGTGGGTGGACTCCAACCAGCTTATAATGTGGTAGGATATAATAGGTTGATGTTTCGTCCTGCGGTGGTAGGAAGCCTGACTCAGGCGAGCAGCACATACACAACTCCTTACGGTGTCGCGAGTAGTTCGTGGACGCGCTCTGGTTCAACCGTACAATTGAGCGTACAAGTCCCCGTGAATACGACGGCGACGGTCATGATGCCCCTGAAGAGTGGCTATAAAACGTATAGCATTGGTTCTGGCAGTTATACGTTCAGTAGCAGTTTGAATTGAGGGGTAGATGTTTACTCATTGGATAGTGTTAAGGAAAACAGAAAAAAAACATGGAGGTTACACGATGAGATTTTTAGCAGCAAAACGGATTTTGCAGGGTCTAGCCATTGTGATTTTTGCTATAGCGATGCTCTTTGGCAGTTTTCACGCAATGACAAGTGCCCACGCCGCGACAATGGCTGGCACGCCAGGGGATCCAAACATCAAATACATCGGTCGTTGGGATACCCATTCAAGTACCCTTGCGACCAGCTATTGGCCTGGTGCCTACCTCAAAACACAGTTTACAGGCAGAACAGTCAGGATTAAGCTGGGCACGACGGCAAGCTTCTTTGCGAGTATCGATAATAAAGCCGATACATTCTATTCCAACGCCAGTGGAACAGTCAATCTCACCCCAACGCCACTGGCAGCAGGGACCCATACGCTACGTGTGGCAACGTACTCTGAACATGACTCACTCCAATTTCAAGGGTTTCTCTTCGACGCAGGCGCAACAACATCTATGCCAACGATCTCTCCAAAGCTCATCGAGTTCGTAGGCGACTCAATCACCGCAGGCGCAACGACAACCAGACATGCACTCTCTGACTATGCCTGGTTAGTGGGAGAACAACTGAAGGTTGAGCATACACAGATCGCTCAAGGTGGGATCTGTCTCTCCGATAGCACAGCGTGTACCTCGACTGGCATTGGGATGAACAGTCAATTCTTCAAAATGCAGACGATTTATTTCCCCAATTCGCCCACCTGGGATTTCTCGCGTTACCAGGCTAATGTCGTAGTCATAAATCTGGGTACGAACGATAATGGTCACCACATCAGTGATGCTTCATTCCAGACAACGTATGTCGCATTCATCCAGAAAATACGCACAAAGTACCCCCATGCAGTCATTCTAGCACTGAGGCCCTTTAAAGGCGCAAAGGCTGCCGCGACACTGAAAACAGTACAGGCCGTCAACGCCGCAGGTGATAGGAATGTGCATTACATCGATACAACTGGATGGATAACCTCTGCGGACACCAATGATGGTTTACATCCTAGCGATGCAGGGCATGTAAAGATCACCGCGCATCTAGCACCGATTGTTGCATCGTATCTGGGGTAGATAAGGTGGAGTCCCTGGTCTTTTGAAGGGATCTGGCACAACACACTTAACAGGCAATTGAACAAGGGAGGAAGCTGAACATCGGCTTCCTCCCTTGTTCAATTGCCTGTTAAGTGTGTTGGTCAGATTTGAGGATATGACCTGAATAACGTGATACAATCAAGGAAAAACATCTGAGAAGGTAGGCTCATGGAGCGTGTAGAGAAAGCATTCGACATTGAAAAAGTCACAAGACGATTCTATGACCGCTTCCAAAAAGAACATACCATTTTTATGCATTCCATTCAGGGTTTAGAGGAACAGGAAGCGCAAAATACGGAAAAACGAGCACGGTATGCATCCATCATACTCAACCGCCTCATGTTTCTGTATTTTCTGCAAAAACAGGGCCTCCTCGCGTCAACCAGCTCCAGCAAACACGACGGCGATACGCAATATCTACGCACCCATCTACGGATGATCCAACAAAATAATAATCCACACGATACGTATTATCATCATTTCTTACTACCCCTTTTTCACCATGCACAGGCACAAGGCTCGATAGATTTGGAACACGGGCGCACGCAAAGTGACGCCCCTACGCCATTTCCCACACAGGGTTGGAGAATGGGACTTTTTTCTATACATACGTTTGAGAAATACGATGCTATCGAGATACCAGATACAGCATTCCAGCGAGTCTTTACCTTCTTTGATGAATTTCAGTGGATTCTAGAGCAGCGCCCTCTGCGAAATGAGGGAGAGGTTAATCCTGATGTACTGGGCTATGTCTTTGAGAAACATATTAATCAACAGCAGATGGGAGCCTACTACACGCGCGACGATGTGACAACATATATAGCACGCAACAGTATTCTCCCTGCACTCTTTGACACACTTGCACACATCCATCCCCCAGTATTTGGTGAGCAAGGAAGCATATGGCAATTGCTGCAACGCGATCCTGAGCGCTATATGCAGGATGCAATCTCCACCGAAAAGTATCTGCCAACCGAGACAGAGCGGGAGTACAGAGAACGCCGGGCATATTCTCACCACACGCATAAGCAGATTGAGCAAGGCCACATCCACTCCATCGATGCATTTATTACCTATAATCTTAAGCTCGATCTATTCATACAGGACGTTTTGCTTACTATCGGCGAAATCGATATTTTGAATGTATTCCACCAATCCCTCGTCCAGATGACAATTCTCGATCCCACCTGCGGGTCGGGAGCGTTTCTGTGCGCGGCCCTCCGTGTCCTGGTACCACTCTACGAGACGTGCCTGCACCGGATACAAACATTACGTAAAATGATAGAGCCTACCACATCCTCTACCATCCTCAAAACTATTATAAGCAAAAATCTCTATGGGGTAGATATTATGGAGGAGGCTGTAGAATTATGCAAGATACGACTATTTTTAATATTGGCGAGTACATTAGATGTTAACGATAATATTGAAGCATTAGCAACTATTGATCTCCACATCCAGACAGGAAATGCACTGGTTGGTTTTGCCCAGGCGTTGAATCCTATGGAAATGAAACCCATACAAACCATGGGTAGGGGCGCGAGCTTGCCTCCGCCCATGTTAGATCGGGCACTGGCGCGGGAGTATGGTATTGATGATCGAAACGAAGAACGTTTTGAGCAGTGGCGCGCGAATCACAAACCATTCCATTGGGCATACGCATTTGCAGAGGTCAGGGACAGGGGAGGCTTTGACTGCATTATCGGGAACCCACCGTACGTTGAATATGCGAGCGAGAGGTTCCTTTATCAATTGCAGCATTTCGAGACGCTTGCCTGCAGGAACCTGTATCCCTACGTGATTGAGCGCAGCAAGGCGTTACTGGCACCGCGTGGTCGCCTGGGAATGATCGTGCCATTAGCGGCATTCGCCACACGAAATATGACGCCATTGCTTGATGGGATATTACGGTGGTTCGCCGGGAGCTGGATCTCGTTTTATCATTTTCGCCCATCGATGCTTTTCTCAGGCGGCAAGGTCGCCAGCATCCCCACAGCAATTTTGCTTGCTCGCATCGATGGGCAAGAGCAGAGGTTTAGCACATCGATCACCAGGTGGGCAGCGGAAAACCGCAAGCTCCTGTTCCCAACGCTTACATACGGCCAGGTTACCGTCGCACACGATCCAGCTAATCGTCATTATTATGCAAAATTTGGACGAATATGCGAGAATGCAATCATGGAGAAAGTATTGGGGCAGAGGCGTGTTGGAGATTACCTGACGCGAGAACCGAATGAGAATACAATGTATTATCGCTCGGCAGGTGGATTGTATTGGAAGATCTTTCTCAATTTTGCCTGGCCCTATCAAACCACATCGAATAAGCAATGTATGTTTGCAGACAGGTACGAGCGTGATGTCTTTGTGGCACTCTTTAACAGCTCGCTCTTCTGGTGGTACTATAGCGTTACATTCGATACATTCAATGTAAAAGATTATATGCTTTTCGGGTTTCGCTTTACATATCCAGAAGATGAAACGGTCGTGAGCGCATTAAGCGAGGTGTGTAAGCGCTTGATGGAAGATTTTCGTATGCACGCGCAACACCTCAAGCGTGGCGAGACGGGGAGTTACACGATCTATGCCCGGAAGTCGAAGCAGATATTGGATGAGATTGATGGTATACTGGCACAACACTATGGATTGAGTAGCGCGGAACTAGATTTTATTCTGCACTATGACATAAAATATCGCATAGGTTCTCAGATATCGTAGGGGAGTCGCCCAACCCCATTCAATAAAGACGAGTAATGGGCACTGGCGTAGGGGCGTGTGCTTGCCACCGCCCGGTTCGGGGAAGGGCACACATGCTCACATACCAGTATCGCAAATTGCAGACAAAAATAAGCGGCATCCTTCTACAGTGTGGCTTCACCCTGGCAATTCCCCTTTTGTTATTTTTCCTTATCGCACCAGCAGCCCAGGTTTCGGCACACAGCCATACGAAGCCTGTCATTAGTAATCTTAGTATGCAAGTTGAAATGGGTTTCCAATCAACGTATAGGGACAATTATTGGGTACCAGTAATTATTCATATAAACAATAATGGTGCTGCATTTCAAGGCAAACTCTCGATCAAAGTATTTACAGGATCACCACGCACCAGGATTATTGGCAATATCTCGCCATGGAGTTTCGAGCAGCCTGTGACTATAGCGGCAAGAGCACAGGAACAGGTCACAATTAATGCTCCATTTTATTTAAGCAATTTTATGCCGCTCGGCTTCATCGCAACCCTCTTTGATCAACAGGGAAAAACCGTTGCGACACAGACAACCGGTACAGGCTTTGCAATCAGACCAGGTGATCTTTTTATTGGCATCCTTTCTGATGCAGATACGAACTTTAATGCTCTGAATAGTGTTGACCTTCCCCATCAATCCGACTCGCTGACCATATCGATGCTGAATGCCAGCACATTTCCAGATAATAGTGTCCTCCTCAAGAATTTCGATATCATTATTTTGGATGATTTTCATAGTAGTACACTCAGCACAACACAATTGATGACACTCCAGACATGGGTCAATCAGGGAGGCATTCTCATTGAAGCGGGTGGAGTGAACTGGCAACAGACAATAGTCCCCCTACCAGCAAGTCTTTTACCTGTACAAGTGAATACACTTCAGACGCTCCCGGCAGGCACAAAATTGCTGCCCGTCGATAGTTCATTAATTGCTACAAACATAACAATAACTGCACCCGATGCCCTGGCACCACCATCAATTAGCGCAAGTACAGGCGCTCTGAGCAATCCTGAAAGCCAGATTCTTCTCGCCACAGGCACAACACCACTAATTGTGCAGAGTCAGCAGGGGCAGGGAGTAGTCTGCTATGTGGCCTTTGATCTTGGACAAAATCCGCTTGCCAATTGGACCGGGATCAAAGCATTATGGGCAACCCTTTTGCTGCATACCCTGGGTGACAAGATACTGGTGGCAACCGATAGCTCCATCGACTACGAAAATGATCCCGGACAATTGCTCACACAGGGCGGGATCGTGCGCATGCTTATACCAGACAAACTACTGGAGCCAGGACTGGTCCTTCTATTATTGTTGTTTTATATATTGATGCTTGGTCCGATCCGCGTTCTTATCGTGCGTGGATTGAAACAACCCCGACAATGGGCATGGCACATCGTCCTGATTACCATTCTGGTCTTTTCACTGCTCTCATATGGGGTAGCAACCTCTCAGAAAGGTGCGTGGCTCACAGACAACACCATCTCGCTCATTCAACTAAACGAGGGAGGCTCAACAGCTCATATCCTCACCTACCATGGCCTATTGACACCAGATCAGGGCACAATAGTACTCCAGATGGCAAACAAAAGCGTGGCCCTGCCACTCTCATCTCCCCTGGAAGCAAAAACACCATTACCAGGACCAAAAAACGATATTCCGGCCAGTGTTACCACAGAAAACAATCAAACGGCTGTAACGCTCCCCGGCGGCCAGCGCTGGGACTATCACCCACTCCTCTCCGAGCGCGATGCACACCTGTCAGGCGCAATCACACCTCATCTCACAATACATAGCAACAGGATATCAGGCACAATCACTAACATGCTTGCCACTGCATTGAGCGATGTATATATGCTATTTCCCAATTATTTTGTCCGCGTGGGCCATATAGAAGCTGGCGCGACGCAACAGATCGACCTACCACTACACTATACTCCATTAAACAGGCAGACACTTGCCGATGCAATGGCTAAGGATGGGGGATTGACAACTCCCTATTTCCCCTACACTGATAGCGGCCAGACGCAAAACGATTTTCAGCGCCACATGGCCCTGCTATCAGCACTGAATGGCGCTGGCATGTCCATTATTCCATGTAGCGGAGCATGCAACCAGAATGCGCTGGTGCAGCAAAACACGATTACGCTGGCGAGTGCTCCCGTGAACGACAATAACGCGAATACATCCTATGACTCACTACTCCTACCGGGAACTAGCGCTACACTAATTGGCTGGACCGATCAGCAGATCGATGGCACAGACACGATGACCATCAACGGAGCACACCCTGGCGGCAAACATGAGGGCTTTGTACAGATGCCCATATCACCAGCCATAGATAGCCTTGCAGACATACCCGCCGGTTTCGTCACAGGGCACACGATAGATCTTCAAGGCTCACAGGCGCAGTTCTTGCTCCCAGGCATCTACAGCCTCTCATCCGCAAGTATGCTCTTTGAATTCACCCTGGCGGGTGCAATAAAAGTAGAGCATGCAAATGTAGATATCAAAATACCTGTGCAATGGGAACAACTCAGCGGTCAATTGCTGACTGGTAAAAGCATACAGACACACCTTTATAACTGGCACACTGGCCTCTGGGATACCGTCCCGGAGCTACAAGGCATCGTCACCGTTGCCGATCCAACCAGCTATACAGGGATAGGGCAACAGATACTTTTAGAGATCACCAATCCCGATAATACCCCTGGGCCGCTTATATTTGGTAAGCCCTCTTTGATTTTTCTAAATGTTAGTACATGAATAGCAGCAAGAGTACACTATAGTCTTTCTAAAAGTACTGTTTCTATCCTAAAATTCAATAAAGTTTCTCATCTCATCCGTTTATAGACGCAGAGAAATATATTGGTGCCGGAGGAAAACGACATGCGTATGTGCCAACATTGCGGGGCAGGTATCCCAAACTATGCTGGTTTTTGTGGAGAGTGTGGACAGTTGGTGAGCATTGACCAACCAGCGACGCAAGAGCGAACCGCATGGATGTCGCACTCTGCCATCTCTGATAAAGAGCAAACAACAATCATTACCGAAGATAGAAGCCCTGAGACGACGGGGTACCACATAGAAGATGAGAAGACAGGCGAGCATCTGGCTGTGGACGATGCAGCGGAAGAAGAAGAAAAGCGTCGCCGCAACGCCTTGATCGGTTTCAGCTTGCCACTCCTGGGTACGGCTATCGAGGGGTCATCACCAAATGTACCGATGATACAGGGGACACCTCAGATCAGCGGTGCACCAACTGTGGCGGGCACCCCTTCGATAGGACATGGAATGGGCTATGAAATGGGCCATGGAATGCATCCAATGGGCACGCCACCTCTTGCCCACGGGATGCCGCCTTTTGGAGGAACTGCCGCCACGCCGCCACTCGTATTACCATCTCCTGGCGGCGGATTAGCATACCAGCCCCCTCCCTTGCCAAATACCGGGCCGCCTCCCTTTCCATCCGGCAAACCACCTGGGAAGCAGCCATCTGGCTGCATGGTATTATTTATTGCCGTCATTATCATTCCACTCATCATTTTAGCCAGCATCATCACTGTTGCTTTTACGTTTCTTGCCCCCACGCTGGTACTCAACGGAAGCACGAGCGTGGCAACTGGCGGTGTTCTGCAACTGCATGGAGGGCACTTTCTTCCTGGCAATAGCGTCACCTGTGTGCTCGATGGCAGCATTGTGCTCTCACACGCCAGCCTCTCACAGCCAACAGGCGGAACGCATACTATGGCAGGAGCACTCATCCTTGCCCGACAAAGCGATGCAACGACGCTTGCACAAACACAACAGACGAATGCCAGTACAACAGTCATTGTGGGAAGCGATGGCACATTCTCCGTAGCATTTAGCGTGGGGCAGGACTGGAAAGCTGGGCAGCATACGATACGCGCAACCGAAGCATTTAGCCCACGCAGCGCCACGACGACGTTTACTGTCATTGGAAACGGGCAACCAGTCGGCACAGCGACCAGCACGCCTGGTGCCACGGCTACTGCGACAGCCACGGCGACCGGCACGCCCACGCCCACCACAACGCCATCCGCAACGGGAAAGGCAGGACTGAGTGCTATTACACCGAATATACTTTCTTTTGGCCCGTTCAGCGAGAGGTATGCACAGACGACAAGTACCCAGGTATTGCTCAATACGAATGGAACAGGGGCATTGAAGT
>JACDAE010000607.1 GCA_013695595.1 Ktedonobacteraceae bacterium
GGCCACAGGAACCGGGCAGACGGTCGCACTCTTTGAACTCGACGGCTACAACCCATCTGACATCAATACCTATCTCAGCAACTATGGCCTTGGTGCCGCGAAATACTCCAGTGTCCTCATCGATGGCGCAACGAATACGCCCGGTCCAGGTGCCATTGAAGTTGAGCTGGATATGGAGGTTGTTTCTGCAATTACTCCCAATGCGGCCCAGAGGATCTATATTGGCCCCAACAATAATACAGGGGTAAATGATACCTATAATCAGATTGTCTCCGATGATACCGCAAAGGTGATCAGTACCAGTTGGGGGCAGTGCGAAGCAAATTCGGGTGCATCAGAATTGCTCGCCCTAGATAACATCTTCAAGCAGGCATCAGCTCAAGGTCAGGCCATCTTTGCGGCGTCCGGCGACTCTGGTGCGTACGATTGTGCTACCACGAGCCTTGCGGTCGATTCTCCTGCCGATGATCCGAATGTGGTTGGTGTCGGTGGAACAACGCTGAACGTGGGAAGTGGTAGCGTCTATAAGAGTGAAACGGCCTGGAGCAATGCAAATGGCAATGGCGGCGGCGGTGGCATTAGCTCTCAATTCACACGTCCGAGTTATCAAACAGGTACGAATTTGACGAATGCCAACCGCGAGGTGCCCGATGTATCGGCAGATGCCGATCCCAACACTGGCTACTCGGTCTACTGTAGCGTCTCTGCCGCTGGCTGCGGCGGCTGGTTGACGGTTGGAGGGACAAGTGCTGCCGCACCGCTCTGGGCCGCGAGTGCCGCTGATATCAATCAATACCTCGCGACGCTCAATCAACCAACGTTCGGTTCTGCCAGCGCCAGCATTTACAAGCTGTACAACACGAACCAGACATATAACGCGTATCATGATATCACCGCTGGCTCGAACCTGTTCTACAATGCGGCTACGGGCTATGATCTTGCCTCTGGTATCGGTTCGCCCGACATATGGAACATGGCACGTGATCTGGCGGGTACGACGACTGGCGGGGGCAGTACAGGTACAGGTTCGTCGCTCTCCAATGGTGGTTTTGAAGGGGGCACGCTCTCCTGGGCACAGGCATCCAATGGTGGTTATCAGCTCATAAACTCATTGTATCCTCATAGTGGTAGCCAGAGTGCATTCCTATGTGGCTATTCCTCTTGTATCGATACCCTCTACCAGACTGTGACGCTGCCATCCACTATCACAAAGGCCGCGCTCAGTTACTGGACCTATATCGACACGCAGGATGGGGCAAGTACAGCCTGCACTGATACACTTACTGCGAGTATTCGTACCATGTCTGGCACGACGATTACTACTATGCAGACGCAATGCAACACCAACACGCACGGCTGGACGCAATATACCTTCGATGTGACGGCAAGCTTGAGCGGTTACACGAGTCAAAAGGTAGAGATCTCTTTCCAGGGGATGACTAAAACTACGACCTCGTCGGATTTCTATCTCGATGATGTCGCGTTCAACGTCGCCTAGCTAATTATGGTAGGGAAGCCATTTATTATTCCGTAGAATGCCATTACGCTCCATCGGCTCGTTATGCAACGCGGAATAATAAACGGCTTCCCTACCATAATAATATTTCCTCACAGCCCAGAGATTCTATTTTATTATTGAAACAGCATCAATCGGGTGCCCTACTCTACGCCTTTATCCAATGTCTGGCGCGTTCCAATTGTTCAAATGGCTCCCAGAACGTTACAAATGTTCTCTCAACCCCTACTTGCTCCCACTCTTTGAGCTTCTCTTCAATGTCCTCGCGCCACTCCCATACAAATGTCGAGAGTCCTATTTCGCGTCCGGATGCATCGATCTCCCGGCGTGCTTCTCGCATCAATTCTTCATCTGCATAGACATTTAACTCATCCGCGTACTCGATGGCACTGTGAAGCAGGCTGCGTGAATTGCCCACGCCGATAACCACGCGTGGTGCTTTATCAGGTATGGGAGCGCAGAAGCCATTCTTTACCTGTACATGTTTCCCCTCAAAGGTGACCGCCTCGCCCTTCCATATCTTTTGTAGGACCTGCACCGTCTCCTTTAATCCTTCAATACGCTCGTTAGCCTTCGGTACAGGGATACCCCAGGCATGCATCTCCTCGAAAAAGTCGCCTGCGCCAATGCCCAATTCAAAGCGTCCTCCACTGATGAGTGCTTGCATGGTTGTCTCTTTCGCCAGTACTCCCGCTAGATAGTTCAAGCGGCAGATCACCATCGGCACCAGCTTGATCCGCGTTGTTACCATTGCCAGTGCGCCGTACAATGACCATCCACAGACATATCCCCATTCCGGCTTCACTGTCTGGTAATGATCCAGAAAACCGACAGCATCAAAGCCATATGCATCCGCTTTTTTTGCTGCCTCCAGCACTGCCATCCAATTTCCCGTTGGTCCCAGATTGACTCCTATGCGCATCTGTGTGCTCCTCTTCTTTTGCTTGCTTCGTAGTCTCTTGAAACTCTACTCTTCTCTTCATGTCATCTCCTGTCATATATTGCGTACTTTCACACAACATAAGCAGAAAAGGTAGAGACCATATTGATGCCTCTGTTGGCAAAAGAGATGCAGACATCCGACAAGGATCGGTACCAACGTAGCCACCCAATTTATTTAAGGCCTGGTTAAGCGCAAATGATGAACATGTATCGGATGTCTATGATGCATCTTCAAGTGCAATGGTGCAACGCCTGTATATTCATACAACCTCAACCCGGCCATACGCGTTCCCTGGGGGAAAAACTTGTTGGGATACCACGCGGAATACGGCACAGGCTGACACATGGTTGTTATCCAATCAGTCAGGCTGCGTAGCAAGGACGGAATAGTTCCGGGCAAGAGGAAGTAGCGGACGACGCCATGTCGTACGAGATCGATGAGTTGGGCTTGTGTCAGAATATGATCCACACCCGCGTAGCCTCCCATCGTCATGACTCCCTTCCCCATTTCGATAATCGCCCCTTCAGAGTAGTTTGAAGTGGTCGTGGCATACAGATAGCTTGCATGGCCCTGATGTGCCGCGAGAAAGTGAAGCAGTTCAAGATCAGTACTCGATAAAGTGCTAAGTGTCGATGTTTTGCTTTGAGGTGCCTTCACCATCAACATTTGTGTATGTGCAAGCGTTGGTGCCGTAGTTCCGTATGGGCTAGCGACAGGGAAGGCAGTGTTGTAATTTGCCAGGATAGAAAACACCGTCCATAGCGTAGGAGCAAGCAGGAGTACAACCATCCCGACGGTCGTGAGCAGAGCAGGCAATGGTGCCCGGCTTGCCCTTCTCAGGGGATACAGGACTGACAGAATGAGCGCAACGATTGATGTGGTAGCGACGATGATTGAAGGAAGTCCACTATTCCTCCATGCCGGAAACGACAAGAGAAAGTGCAACTGTGCACCGGCGGCCATCAGGAGTGCTAAAGGCAAAAGCAATCCACGTATGTTCATGTTTGAATATTCATGCCAGAGTGCCGCGAACCCTATCCCCACTAAGGCACAGATAGCTGGTGACAACATAACCATATAATATATCTGGAAGGAGGTCATGAAGCTAAAGAAGGCTCCTACAGTTAGAAACCATGTCCCCCAGAGGACAATCCCCTGGAGAGATTTGTCGCGCAGTGTATAATCTTTGACGCGCCAGAGAAATACTATCATCCCTATCAGGGCAAGCGGAAGAAGCCAGCTAATCTGGCCCATTAGCTGGTTATTGAATAAGCGCATAGGGCTGGGTGAGCCCTCTAAACCACCACTGAAAGGACTTGGTGGAGGAGGAACAACTTTGCCTGGGAGAAGAGTAACTTTGCCTGGAAATGGTGGCTGGAAGGGAAGTTGCCTGGGAGGCATCGCTGGCCCTTTTTGAGGTTGAGACGAATGATGCAAAAGGCGGTGGATGCCATTATAACCGAAGGCAAGGCTCAATTCGGAGTTGGTCTGGCTTGAACCTACAAAGGGACGCTGCGCAGGTGGTGTCAGGTCGACGGCAACAGCCCATGAGACCGATACAGCGAGCAGGACAACGCCTGCCAATGCCAGGTGCCAGATCTTCGTCCGCCATCGATACCGGGCTGTGAAGAAGTAGAGGGCTACAAAGGCGGGTATCACCAGATATGCCTCGCCCATTTTGATATTGAAGCCCAATCCAACAATTCCCATACTTAGAAGTAACCAGCGCAGGCTATTACGCTCCACCGCAATGAGAATAGCCCACGCAGCCAGCAGAATCACCAGGACCAGCATGCTATCAACGTCATTATTGCGACTGGTTATGACGCTGATGGGTGTAAGCGTGAGCGCCAGTGCTGCCAGCAAACCTGCTAGCTTTCCAAAATTGCGCCGTATCAGGTGGGCGAGGAGCGCGACTGAACACGCACCCGCCAGAGCCTGGGGAAGGAGCAGGCTCAATGGACTGAAGCCGAGCAGCTTTGCGCTCAATACCTGTAACCAGAAATCCACCGGAGGTTTATCTACCGAGACAAAGCCGTTGGGATCATATGCGGCAAAAAAGAAATTATGTGGATTGACCAGCATACTTCTGACCCCGGCTGCATAGTAAAGATTGCTGTATCCATGCTGCCCAAGTTGCCAGAGGTCGAGGCAAACCGCCAACACGAGTATAAAGAGTAAAGAAGGACCATACCATCTCGAAGAGAGTTGTTCCCTCAACTGCCCAATGGATACCTTTGTGCGCTGTGGCTTTTCTTCACCGCCAGATATTGGATTCTTCTTAGAAAACATACACTATATCCTTTTTGAGCTATTTTCCATAAAGTGCCTCGCTCAGTATTTTTATTTGTTTTTAAATGTCAACAAAGAAAGAGTAGCATTACACATAATTTTTTACAAGAAGCATTCTGTGTGACATTACCTTCGTACTAACACATGTATTGCCATCTCTCTAAAAAAGCTGTGTGGAAGATGAGGCTCCTGTAGATAAGCTACACAATTTTTAAACTCGCCTTCCTTTACCCTTTTCTTCATGACATCTCTGCCGATACTATAGAGTAAGTCGTTATAAAACATTATTTGTTTCCATTGCGGATATGAATGGTACCTTCGGCGTACTTCACCATCTCTTTCAAAGTATTGTTGAAGGTATCGTATATCCTTTCAGGCATAATTAAGATATCTAGCACATGCAATATACTTATACCCTTATAAAACGAAAATAGTTTTTCATATTGTTCCTACTATACACATAACGGAAAAAACAATGAAAAAATCGCTCCTGGTTCTGCCATTGCTTTCCCTTTTATTGGGAATGATTATAAATTGTACGGTCGCGTTCGCATCTGAAGCATCTAACCCTTCTTTGCCTGTTACACCAGTGCATGCTATAACTTACAAACAAATTCATGTATGCGACCGGGCCACCGTAGGTTTTGCAAATTGCCTGGCAATCGTGCTCAAACCAACAGGCATCCACGCCAATACAACGAAAGGCCTCCCAGATGGATTGGCACCCAAAGACCTGCAACATGCCTATAACCTGCCATCGATGACTGCTGGCAAGGGACAGACGATCGCGATCATTGATTCTTACGACAATCCAATTGCTGAAAAAGATTTTGCCGTGTATCGTGCAACCTTTGGTTTACCTCCCTGTACTGCCGCCAATGGGTGTTTTAGAAAAGTTGATCAGGATGGTGGCAAGAAATATCCGCAGCCAGATGCCAGTTGGGCCAGTGAGATCTCCCTGGACCTGGATATGGTTAGCGCCATTGCTCCCAATAGTCACATTCTGCTCGTTGAGGCCAATACCGCGAATCTCAGCGATCTTGGACGCGCAGTCGATACCGCCGCCCGCATGGGTGCCACAGAGATCAGCAACAGTTATGGTAGCCTGGAGACGGCGCGTGATGCCACTACAATGGCACATTACTTCAATCATCCGGGCGTCGCCATTACTGCCAGTTCAGGCGATAGTGGATATGGTGTCCAACTTCCCGCAGCATATAACACTGTGATTGCCGTTGGTGGCACTACACTGAATACCGCAGACAACGCGCGTGGCTGGACTGAAAGCGCATGGGGCGGATCGGGGAGTGGCTGTAGCCGTTATATCAGTAAGCCGAAGTGGCAGTCATACAGCCAGTGCAGCCACAGAGCCGTTGTAGATGTTTCCGCCGTCGCGGACCCTGATACCGGCGTGGCCGTTTATAATTCCTACCAGAATTCTGATGGACAATGGGCCGTCTACGGCGGTACCAGTGCATCCGCACCCATTATCGCTGGCATCTATGCCCTGGCAGGAAATGCTACAAGGACCAGTGCCTCCTACCTGTACAACCATACCGCAAATCTGAATGATGTCACGAACGGTACGAATGGAACCTGTCAACCAATCTACCTCTGTACTGCGAGTAAAGGATATGATGGCCCCACGGGCCTTGGCACACCCTATGGTATTGGCGCATTCTAAACAACAATGACAACCGAGAGGGAAGCACAATGTTTCCGTGGTGCTTCCCTCTCGGTTGTCATTGTAGGGCTTGTGTAGAGAGGTACCCTGTAATCAGGCGGTATGGTGTGTATTCGCTACACGGCTCAACGAGAAAAAGGAGGATCTTCATCCTACCAAAAATTTCGCACCGAGTACATATCTATCGGATCCATCCCTTAGGGGAAGAGTAGGGGCACTCCCTTGTGGGTGCCCGTTTTCCCAGAAATCACGTCGTAGGCATGCGGGCACCCACAAGGGAGTGCCCCTACTCTTCCCATCGTTTCCCCTCAAAGGAGAAAATGTATGAAAGCACGATATGGCTTTGTATTACTTTTTATTGCCATGACCGTATTATCAGGGTCGTTTGCTCAGACATCTTATGCAAATTCCGTCGCAAAGGCACCGCCCAAACCAGCTCCAAATATGCTGGAGGTTCAGCGTGTGCCAGCCTTTTCGGGTGGCGAGATAGCGAATGTTGCGCAACCACAAATTGTGCATGATATTTATCACAATGTGATCTCCCTGCCCAGGCAAGCAAAAAATAAAATATGCCCCATGTATATCACAGTCCAATATCAGCTTTCGTTTCTGCATGGAGGATCATCCGTGCTGCTGGCGAACATTCAGCAAGGTGGATGCGCGACCGTCAATCTAGGTCATGGAGATATACGTACTCCAACAAAAGCTCTATGGAGCTTGCTAGCAAAAGCCCATCTCATCACGAGTGTGCGTCCAGCGGTCAACGCTCCAGGTGGATTAGGGCCAAACGATCTGCAGAATGCGTATAATCTCCCATCGGTTACAGCCGGTTCCGGTCAGACTGTGGCTATTGTTGACGCCAACGACGATCCAAATGCCGAGCGAGACATGACTACCTACCGTTCAACCTTTGGCCTACCCGCGTGCCGAACATCCAACGGGTGCTTCCGCAAAATCGATCAGAACGGCGGCACACGATATCCCCAGGCCGACCAGGGCTGGTCGGGTGAGATTGCTCTGGACCTGGATATGGTCAGTGCCATTTGCCCCAACTGCCATATCTTGTTGGTAGAGGCGAATAGTGCATCATTTGGAGACCTGGGCACCTCGGTTAACACCGCCGTCCGTATGGGTGCAACAGAGATCAGCAACAGTTATGGAGCATCCGAAGACAGTCAAACAATCCAATACGCGGCCAGGTTTTACAATCATCCTGGCGTCATCATAACGGTCAGTGCAGGAGATAAT
>JACDAE010000645.1 GCA_013695595.1 Ktedonobacteraceae bacterium
GGAAGAGCCAGTAGGCATAGGCCAGGCGCGTATCAACGTCCAGCCAGGCCCGGTAATTACGGGCACGCTCATGACGCAACATCGCGCACCCCTTGGCACCGATCTGCGCAATGTGCATCGGCATATCAAAGTCGTTGATCAACTGAAGATAGCCATCGGCAAGGCGCTTTGAGAGTCCGTTCGCATGGGCATGCGCCTCAGGCGTAAAGAGTTGCGTCAATGTGACTAATCCAGCACGCATCGACATAGGATTGCCATTAAACGTGCCCAGATGTAACACTTCGTTATGGTTAATATGGCGCATGATCTCCTCGCGACCACCAAAGGCCCCAATCGGCATGCCACCACCGATAGACTTGGCAAGACAGATCAGGTCAGGCTCGACCGGGTACAGTTCGGTGATGCCTCCAGCGGCTACCGTCACGCCCGTTTTTACTTCGTCGAAGATCAACAATACCCCATGGCGACGCGTGATATCGCGCACGCTCTGGAGATATCCGTCCTCCGGCAACATAATACCAACATTCATCAAGACTGCTTCCGTGATGATCGCGGCAACTTCGCCCTCATGCTCGGTTAAGATGCGCTCCAGAGCCTCAGCGTTGTTGTATGGTGCGATAATGACGTTGTCTCTCACATCCTTGGGAATACCCAGCGAGGCAGGCACAGTGTTTGGATGATCAGCAGAACCAGCGGCTTCCGCAGAAGGTTTGGTCGACATCATAACGGTATCATGGTGCCCGTGGTACGTTCCTTCAATCTTGACGATCTTATCTCGCTTCGTATGTGCTCTTGCAAGGCGGATCGCATCCATGGTTGCTTCCGTACCAGAATTGCAGAAACGCACCTGCTCGATCGGTGCAAAGCGGCGCACAAGCTCTTCAGCCAGAAAGACGGTATCAGCACAGGGCAGCGAATAAAGGCTCCCCTTACCTAACTGGTCTCGTAACGCTTTCACCAGGACTGGATGAGAATGGCCTACCAGCAGACTCCCAAAGGCAAGATGAAAATCAACATACTCATTGCCATCATAGTCCCAGATATGGCTTCCCTCCGCACGACTGATGGTCAAGGGATACGGCGGTATGGCCTGAAACGAACTGGAAACTCCCATAGGCAACGATGACAGCGCCCGCTTATAGATCTCTAATGAGCGTGGCGTCCGCTTTTTGAACGCAGCTTCTTCCCGTACAACAATTTTTTCAACAAGATCGGAGTTGATCGTAATGGGATTGCGAAGCATATATCTTCCTTTCCGGTGGAGACTGATCAAAGACAGATACAGTGAGCACAATACGCAAAAATAATTATGGCCCTCTCCTTTATTGTACATTACCATATATGAAAATAGCAATTCTAACGCCACATATTTACGATTTCAGAGAAATATCCGGTCTTTTCCTACGAAATTCGTAATTTTTAGAGGGAAGATTATTTAAAGCGTGACCCAGATTTTGGAGGCTGATGCTTTGCTTACCGATACGTCGCGCCCAGCAGCCAACAGATTGACGCTCTGCTCCTCGACGTTTTCGTCCTTGACGGTCAATTGTGTCCCAGGCATCAAACCCTTCTCATGCAGGTAGAGGATAAGCGCCTCTTCGTCTTCTACAACCTCCGAGATGCAGAAAATCGTGGCCGTTGCATCTGCCGGGAGAGTGGAGAGACGGACGGCATGATTGTCCTTCAGATAGTTGCGGGCATCGGGCACTGAACCGGGAATGGGATTCCCATGTGGGCAGGTGGTTGGATTATTCAGACTGCTGATCACCCGCGCTTCTACAGCTCCAGAGATAAAATGCTCCAGGCGACAGGCTTCTTCGTGCACCTGATGCCACTGCATACCCAACATATCAACCAGGAAGCGCTCGGTCAAGCGATGGCGACGCAACACGGCCTCCGCTGCCTGTTTGCCAGCTTCAGTCAACATCACGTGCCGCTTCATGTTCATCTCGATGTAGCCATCACGCATCAAACGTTTGAGCATCTCGGTAACACTGGGGGGTGCAACACGAAACTTCTCGGCCAGCCGCGCACCAATCACCACTTCATCCTCCATGCTCATATTATAGATAGTTTCTAGATATTCCTCGACGGTGGCGCTCAAAAGATCTTCGGTTTTCATAGCTTGTGCCTCGTGCTCATCTCATGCTTACATAAACGTTCTATTCACGGAAAAAAAGAGAGTAATCTCTATTATATCAGCAAAAGCAGAGCACGACAAAAGTCGTTCTAAAAACATGCACATTGTGAATATCCATGCACCCTTCTCCTCCAACGGCAACCTCGACTATTAATATGCAACTATCTATTTAGCCAAGGAATATAGTAGGAAAAGGAAGGAGACATGCAACAATGTTTCATCAACTACTACAGGCATTCGATTCTGTAACAGACATGGTGTTACGACCATGGAAGAGAGGATTTATGTCACGACGCACACTCTTCATTTTTATCGCAACATTGGTAGTCAGTTTCATCCAGATTCCTTTTTACCAGCAGGAAGCATACGCAGCCGAACAAAACGTGAACTATCATTGTACGTACTATACGATCCGCCCAGGCGATACTCTCGGTGCTATTGCGGCTAGAGGACATGTTAACATACTGACGTTAGCTAGAGTGAACCACATTGCGAATATAAATCTGATATTTGCCGCTCAATCACTCTGCCTTCCACACAACGGACGCGGCTCGCGCTCTGTCAGATATTCCCCTGGCATTCTCTCAAATGGCTCCGTACGCTGGTATGCCTACGATGCATTAGAAGGCTCAAATTACTACCAGGTTGACACACTTCTACGCCGGGCAGCGGCTTTCTATGGCCTCTCCCCCAATCTTGTTATCGCCATTGCCAGGCAAGAAAGCGGCTTTCGACAACACGTCATCGCGCAAGATGGTGGCATCGGGGTGATGCAGCTCATGCCCTCGACCGCCTCCTGGATCAATACCATGACTGGCACTGAACGCGATCCATATAAAGTGCGCGATAATATCTTCATGGGTGTTTTCTACGTACGCATGCTGGGCGATACGTTTCACTGGGACGCCGTCAAACTCATCAGTGCCTATAACGAAGGGCCATGGGCAGTCGCCCATCAAGGTGTGAAGAATTGGAATTATGTGAACAATGTGCTGGGTATGGCGAATCTGGCATAAAACAATTCATCGTCTTGCGCCAATCCCACGATCACAACGCTAACGCCCTGTTCATCTTTTTCACAACCTCTGGCCCCTCATAAATAAAGCTGGTGTAGATCTGAATAAGGCTTGCGCCAGCATCAAACATACGCATGGCATCATCGGGTCCAGAGATGCCACCAACGCCGATCACGGGCAACCTGCCATCCAGTTGCTTGCAGAGATATTGCACAACGCCAAGCGAACGGGCATGGATGGGCCGACCACTAAGGCCGCCAATCTCTGTCGTGCTCTCGCGCAAGCCATCACGTGCAAGGGTCGTATTCGTGGCAATGATGCCGCGTACCCCACGACTCAAGCAGACATCGATCACGTCGTCTATCTGGCCCTCCGTCAGGTCTGGCGCGATCTTCACCAACACAGGTTTCGCCTGCTGGTCTCCCGCTTGCTGCGCGATATGCTCTGTTTCTTCCACCAGGGCCTGCAAGAGTTGATCTAAGGGCTGCTTATCCTGTAGTTTGCGCAAGCCGGGCGTATTGGGCGAGCTGACGTTAGCGGTAAAGAAATCGGCAAAGGGATTGAGCTTGCGCAACGAATAAAGATAATCTTCGATGGCCTCTTCCTGGGGTGTCACTTTTGATTTGCCAATGCTCCAACCGATGGGAATTACAGGCTGCGGCTGTTGAGCCAATCTGGCCGCAATCTCATCGGCCCCATCGTTTGGAAAGCCCATGCGATTAATCAATGCGCTTTCCGCTGAAAAACGGACGATACGTGGCCGTTCATTGCCTGGTTGCTTATAGCGGGTCGCGGTGCCTGCCTCTAGAAAACCGAAGCCGAGCGCCGCCAATGCAGGCAATGCCAATCCATTTTTGTCAAAGCCGCCCGCAAGGCCGATCGGATTGGGGAAGCGTAATCCCCAGAGCGTGCGCTCCAGAGAGGGCGATCTGTACATATTGGCGACCTTGATGAGCTTGAGCAGAAGCGGGTAGCGTGAGGCAAATGCCAGTCCGTTCATTACCCAATGATGCGCATTTTCGGGATCTTGAGCGGATAAACGGAACATAGCAGGACGAATGACGGTTCTAAACAACATCGATGATTATCCTTCAACCAATAAATTGCGGACGCGATGCAATCGGGTCCCTACCTCCCCTCCACCATCCTACAATTTTCCGGCATCGCCAATGAGATGGAACGCAGCCCAGAAATAGGGATGCACACGATACGAGAGCGCCGATGTACGCATCTGTGCAATGAAAATGCGTTGCGCATCCCCCAGGGACGCAGCCTTGGTGGAACCATTCAAAAGCGCCTGGTAGAACATCTCCATCAATTCAGCGCTACTTGCATCATCGACCTTCCAGAGGGTCGGCAAGAGCGATGCGGCACCCGCGTAGAGAAAACCACGCCCCAGGCCAATAACCTCATCAACACCGCTCACCACCGTACGCCCGGTCTCACATGCGCTTAACGTAACGAGAGAGCAGGAGGAGAGATTCAAGTTAAACACTTCTATCGCGCTCAGTTGGCGATCTGCCAGCCTGATATGTGAAAAGTTCGGCGCATCCAGGCGAAAAAGGCCATGCGCCGCGA
>JACDAE010000659.1 GCA_013695595.1 Ktedonobacteraceae bacterium
TCATTCTCGTTATCGAAACGATATTGGACGGTGGCCAGCACGCATATCTACGCTTCCTCGCACAATCTCACCTCTTTATGTGACACTTTTCTCTGCACATGCGACACAGTTAATAGAAGCTCAAATATTAAAATGCAGAGGAGCATGAGATAGTTGTTGAAACATCCCTCTTTATCCGATCAATCGCTCATTGCGGATCTCTATCTACACTATGGACCGGCGCTGCTAACCTATATACGTCGCGAAGTTTCTGCACCGGAAGACGCTGAAGATGTCCTGCTAGAAGTGTTTCTCTTCGCCCTTGAGAGCACTACTCTGCGTAGTCTGAACGAGCGGCAGCAAAAGTCCTGGCTGTGGAGTGTGGCCCACAACAAGCTTATCGATCAGTATCGTCGCTCAAAACATCGTCAGGTGGCCCAGTTAGACGATGTCGAAGATATGCTCTACGATGACGACCACCTCGCACCAGAAGCTATGATTTTACGCCACGAGGCACAGGATGTTTTGCGCACACACGTCTCATCCCTCCCTGAACTGCAACAGCAGATTTTGAGCTTGCGTTTTGCGCACGGCTTGAATTGCTCGGAGATCGCCAGGCTGCTCAATAAAAACGATTCGACTATCCGCATGATGTTCTCGCGTACACTCAACCTCTTGCGGAATATCTATAAAGAAAGCGAGGGAGAGAAACACAATGGATAAATACAATGAGCACTTTACCCCTGAAACGGTCGATGAGCACGTTGAGGCCCTCTTACAAAGCCAGCCCCCAACCACAGCAGATGGACAGATAGTGCAAGATCTGCATCGCCTCTATACCGAGGATGTTGGCACGTTGGAGCATGTCTGGCAGCGCCTGGGCCTGGACACACATATATCTTATACCAATGCCGTACGACACATGAATACCTCGCAAAGGCAAGGAGGCCACGCGAGAATGATCTCCCATGAAAGGAACCATCCTATGCTCTTACATTCTACTACCAATGTTCCTAAGCGACGCGCTGGCCGCAGCCTCGCTGTTCTTGCCGCCATGTTCATCGCTGCCATTCTGGTCGGGAGCGCATTCGTGATATTTAGTCACCGCGCCGCTCCCAGCCAGAGTACCGCCTCATCCCAACCGTCACAGATAGTGGTGAAGACGCCCTCCGGTGTCTATGTCGGTGGCGATAATGGGATTGCACGTATCGATATAAAGACCGGCAAACAGCTCTGGAAGTATAACTATCCCTCTACTCCCTCTGGTGGCCTCTATTCTAAGAATATTATTCCGCTTGGCAATATGCTCTATGTCTGCATGCAAAGTTATACCATGCATGCACAACCCGCCGTGCTGGCACTTGACGCACAGACTGGCAAGCTACGCTGGTCACGCACATTTGGTAGTGCGGCGTTGGACTCTCTGACGGCTGCCGGTGATATGCTGTACGCGGGCGTCACCGATCCTCAGCCAACAACGGTCACCGCTCAGGCTGCGAAGCGGGGTTCAGGCCCCAGTGTTGGCGCATCCACGAGCCTCGTATATGCGCTGAATGCAGCAAACGGCACACAGCATGCCACCTATACGCTAAACGGAGATGTGCAGACACTTGCCGTAGCCAATAAAGTCCTGTACGTTGGTGCCTCCAATGGCCTGCATGCGCTCAGCCTCTCTGATGGCAAACGGCTCTGGTACACAGTTGTGAAAGGCCTGACCGTCTCGATCGGCACCCCTTTCATTGTGAACCATGTCCTGTATACCACGATCACCGATCAAAGCGAGGTAGCAAATCTGTCAACAAGTATTGTAGCGGCCTTTAACCCGGCGACTGGTGGGAACCTCTGGCAGTCGGATAGCATCCATAGCCAGTTATACGATCTCACAATCGCGGGGAACAGGATCTTCGTGGGCACTATGATGGCTGTCCAGGGTGGCTTCAAGGGTAGCTTGCGTGTATATGATGTTCAGACTGGCAAATTGGTCTGGAATACCGCGCTTGATGGCTCTGTGCAATCGGCACCAGCCGTCGATGCCAACCAGGTCTATGTCTCGGCGTTTTCCTCATTGAGGCAGCGGGAAGAGGTCGTCGCGCTCACTATCGCCACTGGCAAGATCAAGTGGACAGCGCATGTAGCGGCAGGCAGCCTGACCGCTCCAAAGGTGATCAATAGGGTCGTGTATGCCTCTACCGATCATGGTGGCGCAGGTAACAGCACCATCAGCGCCCTCAATGCCTCAGATGGGAGCCAACTCTGGACGACTTCCTCGATTGGTATAACGAGCTCTCAGGCACTCATGGTTGCCCATTAAACGATAGGCAATTCGCAAGAGAACGCCACTGCTCTTTTTCAACTGCTCTACGGGTTATAAGAGGCATCACCTTCTAGTTCATGCATAGTGCTGCCTCTCTTTATATTTCATGCACCAGATTGGGCGTATACTTACTGTATATACAGAGTGACTGGTTGAGCCAGGGATACTACAGATTGAGATCCAGACAAGAAAGGAACAATGATTATGGCAGGTATTGTTATCCGCGAACCCGAACGCAAATGGTATGAGCTAGGTGGCTTGTTCGTGAGCACTATTATTGATAGTAATGATCGAAATGGTGAGTTTGGGATGGCCGAGCTTCGAGGAAGAAGAGGGTGTAAAGCTCCACCACATATCCATACACGCGAGATAGATGAACTCTTTGTGGTTGTCAAAGGTCAATTGACCATGCATTGTGGCGATGACATCCACATTCTCAATGTCGGCGATGAGATTATATTGCCGCAAAATATCGTGCATTGGTTCGAGATCACTGCTGAAATTACCTATTGGCACGCACTGTATTGGCCGGGTGGCTATGAGCACTTTTTCCCTGAAGTTGGCAACCGGACTCCACTGGTCGATCTGCCGGAGCCTTCCGAGGTCGATCCCAATGCACTGAGAGGGAAGGCCGAAAAATACGGAGTCATCTATCTCTAGCCTACAAGTGCCTCATCCAACCTTCTCCCTCTGCCCGTACATCTGAAGCCTTTCGCGGCCATGTTACGTGTCTAAATCTAGTAGAGCTAATACGAGCAAAGGGAGATATAGTATCGATGTTTACTGCCGCCAAACCTGTGCACTATTCTGGGAAGGAAGCACAGGAGTATCTCTGGCTCAATGCAGAGACGCCAGAGACGAGTGCCTGTTTATTTGCGGGATCACTGCTCGGAAACGAGATTGTGCGTGTCCGCTTCCTGCATACCGCTTACCCTGAGGGATTGCGTTTCGACCTGGTCGATGAGCAAGAGGGCACCCTGCCGTATCACTCCTGGATCGTTTCGACGGGAGATGAGGCATGGAAGACCTCTTTGAATGATGAGAAGGCACAGGCTAAAATCGCGTCCTATCTACGTGGTTTTGCGTATGGGAAGAGCGAGTTACGCTGGACCTATTCTCTGGCCGATAGCGAGAACTTTTATGGGTTTGGTGAACATACGCGTGCGATGAATAAGCGTGGGGAGTTTCTGCCCCTGTGGAATTGGGACCCCGATATGGGACATGGGCCTCAGACCGGCAGAATGTATACGGCGATCCCCTTCTATCTACGTATTTCTACGACGACGGGCGAGGCGACTGGTCTGCTCATTGATCATACAGGCAACGTTGATATGGATCTGGGCCACGCCAATCTGAGCGAGACACAGGTCACCATCCAGGGTGATAGCCTGACGCTCTACTTTTTCGCGGGTCCAACGCCAGCCGATGTGCTACGCCAATACACAGACCTCACCGGACGTATGCCGCTACCTCCACGCTGGGCATTGGGACACCATCAAGGGCGTTGGAGCTACTATAACGAGCAGCAGGTGCATGAGATTGCAACGCAATTCCGTGAGCGCAACCATGCATGCGAGTCGCTCTGGCTCGACATCGATCATATGGATGGTTTTCGTACCTTTACCTGGAAGTCGGAAGCGTTTCCCGATCCAGCCAGGATGACCGGCGAGTTGTTAGAGCAAGGATTTCACATCATTCCGGTGATTAATCCAGGCATCAAGGCGGATCGTGGCTACTTTGTGTATCAGCAGGGATTGGCGCATGGCTACCTCTGCCGCAAGCAGGGTGGTGATCTCTATATGGGCACGGCCTGGCCGGATGATTGTAATTTCGCGGACTTTTCGCGTGGTGATGTACGTAAATGGTGGGGCGATCTTTTCCAGGGATTTCTCGCTCAGGGGCTGGCGGGAAGCTGGAACGATATGAATGAGCCATCGCAGGCGACGATGATTGAGAAGAAATATCATAAGCCGGTTGCGAAGACCTTTGACGATGATGTGATGCATATCGCTCATGGTGAGAATGTGACCGGGTCTGATGGTCCTCCAACACTCCATAAGTTTTTCCACAATGCGTATGGCATGCAGATGGCACGAGCGATGCGCGAGGGGACGCAGCGTTTTGCACCAGACAAGCGTCCCTTCGTGTTGACGCGTTCGGGCACGGCTGGTGTACAGCGTTACGCAGCGATGTGGACGGGCGATAATTCTAGCTGGTGGGAGCATCTCTCGCTGGCGATGCGGATGTGCCTGAACATGGGCATCAGTGGCTTGCCTTTTAGCTGCTCCAACATCGGCGGCTTCTGGGAGAATTGTACCGGGGAGCTGCTCGTACGCTTTGCCCAACTTGGCGCGTTCTTGCCTCTGTGCTGGAACCATAACGCCGTTGGCAACACGCCGCAGGAGCCGTGGGCCTTTGGGGAACCCTATGAGAGCGCCTATCGGACGGCAATCGAGCAGCGATATCGTCTTTTGCCCTATCTCTACAACCTCTTCCACGAGGCATCGCGCAATGGTTCACCAATCATACGACCCCTTTTCTATCAGTATCCAGACGATCCGGCGGTGTATGAGGTTGAAGATGCCTATCTTGTGGGCGATGCGCTGCTCACGGCCCCCATCTGTGTCGAGGGAGCGAAGAGCCGCACCGTCTATTTGCCCAAAGGGACGTGGATACATTATTGGAATGGGAAGCAGTACATCGGCGGCAAGGCGTATGAGATCGAGGCACCATTAGAGCAATGGCCTCTTTTTGTGCGCGGCAACAGCATTCTACCGCGTGGACCGATGATGCAGTTTATCGGCCAGCGACCACCCGACCCCTTGACGCTCACCTGTTACATGACTGAAGGAGGCGAGTCGCACTACACGCTCTACGAGGACGATGGGAATAGCATGGCGTATAGGCAAGGCGCATCAGGCCAAACGAGCGTTCATTGTCGCATGACCAACGATGGTGCCGAGGTAACGATTGAGGAACAGCACGCCGCCTACGCCCCTGAACGCAAAGAATACGAGGTCATCGTGCAGGTGGGCGACCAATCACACACCCGGCGTGTGCCAGCAGGTCAGGGAAAAGTGACAATCCAGCTTCCAGCCGTCAAGAAAGCATAAAGAGTTTGTAAAGCAGCATGTAGTATCCTGAATATGACGAATAGGCGTACATCATATACGATCGCCTATGGTGTAGGGGCGCGATTTATAAGCCCGTGCCCCCCATAACATACGATCGCCTATGGTGTAGGGGCGCGATTTATAAGCCCGTGTGGCCCATCATCCCGTGCCCCCATCACCAAAATATCCCGTACAGAGGAAACAAACATGGCAAATATCATTATGCATCCCTCGGATGCAGGCGTCATTCATGCGGCCCCCGATACGGTTGCTTGCACCAAAACGCTTGGGCGCTGGGTACTGGTCGCAACCATTCTAGGGTCGAGCATGGCGATGATTGATGGCACAGCAGTCAATGTCGCACTACCAGCCCTTCAGAGAGACTTGAATGCGACCGTAGCAGACGTGCAGTGGATCGTCGAAGCCTATGCGCTCTTCCTGGCAGCCCTGATCCTGGTCGGAGGCTCACTGGGCGACCTGTTTGGGCGTAAGCGTATATTTGCGATTGGCATTGGCATCTTCACGGTGGCCTCAATATTCTGCGGGTTCTCACAGAGCATATCTCAACTGATTATCGCACGGGCCATTCAGGGCGTCGGCGGCGCGTTACTCGTGCCTGGTAGCTTGGCGATCATCAGCACAACCTTTAGCAAAGAGCAGCGTGGCAAAGCGATTGGCACCTGGTCGGGCTTCTCAGTGATAACCGGTGCGCTTGGCCCCGTCCTGGGTGGCTGGCTGGTCGAGCATGTGTCCTGGCGTGCGGTCTTCTATCTGAATATTCCACTTGCCGTCATCGTGCTGGTTGTGCTCTTCTTGCATGTTCCGGAGAGTGTCGATACAGAGGCAGGCAGGAAGCTGGATTGGCGTGGTGCCTTGCTGGTCGTTATCGGCCTGGGAGCTATCGTCTATGCGCTGATCACCAGCACCACCCTGAGCCTGTTACATCCCCTGGTGCTCAGTATGCTTGCTTTTGGCGTGCTTATGCTTGGCGCATTTCTCTGGAATGAGGCCAGGAACCCGACGCCGATGATACGCCTCTCGCTGTTTCGTTCGCGTATATTCAGTGGGGCCAATCTGTTTACATTCCTGCTGTATAGCGCCATGGGGAGTGTGCTGTTCTTCCTGCCTTTCAATTTGATCCAGGTGCAGGGCTATTCCGCGACTGCGGCGGGTGCGGCCATGCTGCCGATGATCCTCATCATATTTCTTCTTGCACGCTGGTCTGGTGGATTGGTGGGTCGTTATGGGGCGAGGCTGCCGATGATCGTTGGTCCGTTGATTGCGTCTATCGGCCTGGTGCTGCTGGCACGACCGATGATTGGTGGAACCTACTGGACGACGTTTTTCCCGGCTTTGCTTGTTCTAGCCGTCGGGATCTCTACGACGGTCACGCCGCTCACGACAACCGTAATGGGCGCGGTCGAGAGTCAGCATGCGGGCCTGGCGTCTGGGATCAATAATGCCGTTTCGCGTCTCGCCGCATTGATCTCGGTTGCTGTGTTCAGTATTGTAGTCCTGAGCGTCTTCGCGGGTCAACTCGACAGTCGTCTGAGCGCGTCAGGGGTAGCGCCCACCGTGCAACAACAACTGGATGTGCAGCAGACTCGACTGGTAGGCATGCAGATACCCACCGCGATAACTGGTCCAAGTCGTGTCACGCTTGAGCAGACAATCAAAGAATCGTTTGTGGTCGCGTTCCGTGTCGTCATGCTTACGGCAAGCGTACTGGCGTTGGTGAGTGCACTGATTGCCAGCCTGACCATT
>JACDAE010000690.1 GCA_013695595.1 Ktedonobacteraceae bacterium
GAACAGAATATAACCGAACAATCCTACAAAGGTAACGATGATACCGGCAAGAAATGCGATGATAACAAGAAGCACGTGACCAGCTGAACTCGGCCTACGTGCACGCCTTCCATCGTCAGGAAATGGCGCAGATGAATTAAGGCTGCTGGTTGTCTGATCTGAGAAACCCATGGCGACCCTCCCAATAAACAAATTTGAACTCATTCATATATTAAACGTGCGAACACTCCCAAAAGCACACAATTGTAGAGAATGGCTCAACGCACCAGATGAGAGAAAGACATATAGACATTTTTTCTATATTTCATATCCACAGGTTCTCAGGCACGATTAAAAATACGAGCATTTTTGCATAAAAACGGGCTTACTTGTGCACTAGGAATGGAAATAGAGGCCAATGAAGTACATGTTTGTGCATGATGCACAGAGAGGAGAGGGTAACTTTTGGATAAAGTGACTGTAGTATCATATCCATAAGAGTCATATTATAAATGAAGGTATAAATCTCAGCCTATTGCTGAGCATGATACGTGTATACTATACATAGTTTCCAACGGGATTTGGGGCAATGCATGCCAGTACAGCCTGCAATGAAGCCGGGATAGATGTAAGAGGAGAGTTATAACACATGACGCCAAAAGAAGTCTTAAAATTTGCCGCCGAGAACGATGTCAAAATGGTAGACTTGAAGTTTACCGACTTGCCAGGCACATGGCAGCACTTCAGCATTCCCCTACATAACTTGGAAGAAGATGCGTTCGCTGAAGGTATCCCATTTGACGGCTCCAGCATTCGTGGTTTCCAGAGCATTGAAGAGAGCGATATGCTGATCCTCCCCGATCCTGCGACTGCACTTCTAGATCCCTTCACCGCCGTTCCCACCCTGAGTATGGTCTGCGATATCGCCCATCCAGGGGCCGCCGGAACGCAGAAACGCTATACCCGTGACCCACGCTATATCGCGAAAAAAGCGGAAGAGTACCTGCGCAGTAGCGGTCTCGCCGACACCTGTTATTTTGGCCCTGAAGCAGAGTTTTATGTTTTCGATCAGGTGAGTTATTCTTCAACCGATAACAAACAATATGTTGAGGTTGATTCTGACGAGGCCCATTGGACGAGCGGACGCTCCGTTCGCCATGACGGATCACGCGCACTCGGCAACCTGATGCGTGTGAAGGGTGGTTATTTCCCGGTAGCTCCTAGTGATACCTTGCAGGATCTGCGTACGGAGATGGTGTTAAAGCTCGAAGAAGCCGGTATTCCGATTGAGGCGCAGCACCACGAAGTCGGCGCAGCGGGTCAGTGCGAAATCGATGTGCGCTTCGATACGCTCGTCAAGATGGCAGACAAGATGCTGCTCTACAAGTATATCGTGAAAAACACTGCCGCCAAAAACGGGAAAACGGTCACATTCATGCCGAAGCCCGTGTATGGTGACAATGGTTCCGGTATGCACACCCACCAGAGCCTGTGGAAAGAGGGCAAGGCCTTGTTCTTCGACGCCGAGGGCTACGCTGGACTCTCGACGATGGCGCGTCACTATATCGGTGGTGTGCTCACCCATGCACCTGCCCTGCTGGCAATTGCAGCCCCAACCACCAATAGCTACAAGCGTCTGGTGCCTGGCTTCGAAGCTCCCGTCAATCTGGTCTTCTCCAAAGGCAACCGTAGCGCCGCCGTACGTATTCCGATCACCCAGAGTCCTAAAGCCAAGCGCGTCGAGTTCCGCTCGCCCGATGCAGCCGCCAACCCATACTTGCTGTTCTCAGCTCTTTTGATGGCTGGCCTGGATGGCATTCGCCGCGAGATCGAACCCAGCGAACACGGCTATGGCCCGGTTGATCGCGACCTGTACAGCCTGTCACCTGAAGAGTTGCGCGAGATCCGTTCTGTGCCTGGCTCCCTGCACGAGTCCCTGGACGCATTGGAAGCCGACCATGCCTTCCTGCTCGAAGGTGGCGTCTTCACCGAAGATGTGCTCGAAAAGTACATCGCCTTCAAGCGCGATCAGGCCAACGAGATCAACCTGCGCCCGGCCCCAATCGAATTCTCTCTCTATTATGATGTCTAGTCTCTAAGCAACAGATCAGAAAAAGCCAGGGTTGATGGTATATGCCAATCAACCCTGGCTTTTTCATTGCAGTACAGGCACTAAACATGTTTTAACGCTTCATTCGTCCTCTCGTTCTCCTTCGTCAAACTCCAGCCCTCGATACAACTCCCCAATCTCAATCTGCACAAATAAAACAGACGATCCTACCTTTGATAGCCAGTGTACCATA
>JACDAE010000709.1 GCA_013695595.1 Ktedonobacteraceae bacterium
AGCCACAACCCTCATAAAGAACGGGCGAGCCGCGCAGCGGCGAGGCATCGGAGCATCGGCGGTTAGAGGCAATCAAATGCCCATTTGAAAAATTCGGGATGACTCATATGTTATATGTAGCTAAAAAAGTAAGGAGAGTTTGAGAGAGATTTGGATCATTCAGAGGCTTTATATAACAGTGACCTTTTTGCCGAGAAATAATGTGCTCCTCGTTTGAGTAAGATATCCTTGAGATACTCATCTGTTCCGTGATATTTTTAAATTGCAATCTCCTTTCATCAGCTAGCGAGGCTCTACCTCTTTCCATATGCTTTATTTAACTTTATGTCAATTAATACACATAAAAAATCAAAGGATTGTTTTTAGGATAAAACGCAAGAAAAGATAATAGTCCTATGTATGCTGATTTTACTTGTAGAATAGTCTATAATTTATAAAAGTTTTCATTTAGGAAGGATCGATAGAAGACTATGTTTTCGATTGAACTGAGGCAACAGAAACTATTTTTTCGTGACATCAAATATTATTTGACCATTGCGACAGGAGTGATTACTCTCCTTGTTCTGGTTGCATTAGGCCTCACATGGTTTGGTACTAACGCACAAATTAGTATTTCAACTACGCTGACCTATGCTGGGCGTGAGCGAAGCCTGACACAAAAGCTTCTTGCTGAATCGCTTCTGACAGTTTACGCTCAGGATGCAAAGGCAAAGAAAAACCTACGAGCCGATGAGATAGACTGGACACAGCGCCATGACGCGCTCTGGCGTGGTGATAACACGCTGCATGTGCTTTCCGTTTCGTCGTATCCCGACATCATGCCATCTATCAACAAAGTGGAACCGCTCTACCTGGAACTTCATGTTACTATCAATGAAGTGCTTACTGCGAAAGATCAGGTGGTACTTCGTCGGGATGCTAATATCATCAATACTGATGCAGTGCCATTCTACAATGCTATGGAGGCATACAATACATACCTGAGAAACCTTACAACACAGTATCAGAACACAATTCTGCTCTATGGGATTTGCTCCACGTCAGCAATACTCCTCGTTCTTGCGTTAAGCATCCTTATCATCTTCAGGCCAGCATTTGCCCGTCTGGACACCAATCTACTAGCAATCGCACAATCAGATGAAAAGTTGAAGAAACAACACGAGGATACGCAAGTCTTGTTGGAAGAAGTGAGACGTGCTGATCATGGTACTCGCGTACCTGTGTTAAAGATACATGACGGGTTATACGCTATACAGAACGGAATGAACGGATATTATGAAGTGATGAAAGCTGATGGTATTTACAAGTGTCCATGTCCTATCTATACGCATAATCACTTCTGCAACCACATCAAATATGCACAATATGCGGAACGTGAGGAGGCGCAGCAACAGCAGAGAAGTCAACAATTATTTACCAACGGCAAATCAGCTCGTACAGACGAAATTAAACACCAATGAGCGCAGAACATTCTCTCATCATTAATGTTTATCAATCTGATTTGCGTCGTACATTCCATTACCTTATGTGTTCCATCGGCTTTTTGAAGCGGAGGACGGTAGAATAGAATAGATGACAACACCTGCGAAATAAATAATTTCTGTTGGTAATGGGCGACATAATCGTAACAGAGTTATCGTGCTGCCCACGGTTGCACGACCGTCATCACAGCCTGCTCAGAAGTCACCGCTTGCTCAATCATCAACCCTAAATAATGATCCTGCGCAGCTTCGGCCAGGCTATACATGTCAGGACCACCATCAATATATCGATCCATGCCAAGCAGACAACCCGCAATGGCAATCTCATCATCGCTCAAACGTGCAGGGATAAAAGGATTCTTGTAGATCCACTCGCTACCAGCTAGAATACCTTTATGGTAATATCCCTCCAGGTTGCCCGCTATGCCTGCATCCTGCCTTACCAATTCATACGTAATTGGCGTCAGATAATCCGCAAGGTAAAGTACCTGGGTATTGTTGATCTCTCCACGCTCTCCTCGTACGAGCAGGCGCGGTGAACGAATCCAGGAGTGATACTGGTCGCCTGTGAAATCGAATACACCCAATTTATCGCCAAAGTCTAGATACGCGATGGTCTGCTCGGAGCGGATGATCTGTTCCTGTTCAGGTGGGGCATAACGATCTGGTCCAGCTATCAAGGGTGAGGTGAAATTGTGTGCTGTAATGGTCACTGGTTCATATTGTATCCCCAGGAATCTGCGTATCAAGCTGATTCCATGATAGCCATGAGCTGCTGATACCTGTGCCTGTGTCACGGCGCCTAGCTTTCCCGATCGCGCAAGAGCGATGCGTGCAGCATGCAGAGGTTGCAGGTGATATTGTTCGGCTACCTGGATGCGTGCTCCTCGCTTGCTCAATTCATACAATGCGATCAGGCTGGGAACGTCTGCAGCAGGTGGCGTCTCGGTTAAAGCAGGTATGGATTTTTCCGCTAATGCGTGCAGAATCTGTGGCGCTATTGTTCTGGGGACTGAGACGACCACAAAACGCAGATCATTGATTTTCAATAACTCGTCAAGCGTTGTATATGTTTTTACGTTCCACGTTGTTGCAAGCTCCTGTGCCTTCGCTGTATTGCGCACGAATATCCCTGCAACCTCAAACTGTTCAGGCATGACCTGTGCGATGCGTAGAAAAAAGAGTGAGCGCCATCCACCTCCAACAATACCAAAACGTATCGGTTTCATCTATTGTTTTCCTTTGTTATGTCTTAGGCTTAAATCAATAACTATAATACACTCCATGGAAGTCATTCGATGAGGAACGTTGCTAAGAGTCAGCATATCATATTTGTGAAAATCTAAGAGCCCTGGACTTCAGATTTTGAGCTATCTTCATCCTCACTGGACTAGATAGATAGTGGTCTAGATATCTTGACAAGTTGATAGCTATCAACTATTCTTATTTCAGGATCTTATTGCCGTTGGTCTGTGGATTCTGTCCTCTTTACTCCTATCGTTTTCGCCTTGTAGAAAGTAGTCTCTCTTTCAGACAGGGCGAGTGCATCATTGCAAGGAGAGCTTTATGGCTTATTCTCATCGTCATTTCTCTCTTATTGTCGTTACGGTCCTGCTGGTCATCGCCAGCGTTGCTGTCAGTCTCTCGTTCATGCACTCTACAAAAATTTTCGCTGCCAGCAATCTGGTCATTAATCCAGGTTTTGAAGCAGGAAATCTGAGCAGTTGGAGTTGTGATGCAGGAGATGTTACTGTCTCTACACCAGTTCATAGTGGTGCTTATGCGCTGCAAGTTACTCCCAGTAGTTCTACGACAGGACAATGCACACAAACTGTTAGTGTTCAGCCCAACACTGCTTACACGTTAAGTGCCTATCTGGATGGTCCTTATGCTTATCTTGGTGTAAATGGGTATGGAAACACCTGGACCTCGAGTAGTAGCTACACACAACTCACTTACGCCTTCACAACTACGTCTTCTACGACCAGCGTCACTCTCTATTTACATGGCTGGTATGCTCAGGCCAATGTCTATGTCGATGATGTCGCGTTACTTGGTCCTGCTGGTTCAAGCACACCGACACCGACTCCAGGTGGGCCAACTCCAACGCCGCGCCCAACAAATACACCAACAGCGACGCCGACCCCAACGCCACGCCCAACCGTTACCCCAACGCCAACTCCATGTACAAGTTGTGGTGGTAGCTTGCCCAAACATGTTCTGACTGGCTACTGGCAGGATTTCGTCAATGGAGCTGCGACGATGCGACTAAGCGCGGTCAATGCTAATTATGATCTTATCGCTGTCGCTTTTGCCAATGCGGATTCTGCTCATCCGGGTGGGGTCACCTTCAGTATCGACTCAGGCCTCTCATCCGCGCTGGGTGGATACAGTGCAGCTCAATTCACCAGCGACATTGCGACTCTTCACTCACAGGGCAAAAAAGTGATCATCTCTGTGGGGGGGCAGAATGGTACGATCAGTGTTTCCGACTCAACCAGCGCAACGAACTTTGCCAATAGCGTTTATGGGCTGATGCAGACCTATGGCTTTGATGGCGTGGATATCGACCTTGAAAATGGGATTAATCCCACCTATATGGGTAGTGCCTTGCAACAGCTCTCCAGCAAAGCTGGCTCTAGATTGATCATCACACTTGCACCGCAAACCATCGATATGCAGTCGACCAGTAGTGGTTACTTTCAACTTGCATTGAATATCAAAAATATTCTGACCCTGGTAAACATGCAGTACTACAACTCTGGTACCATGCTTGGCTGCGACGGCAATGTGTATACTCAAGGAACCGAGAATTTTTTAACTGCGCTGGCCTGTATTCAGCTCCAGGGTGGCCTGCGTCCAGACCAGGTTGGACTTGGACTTCCTGCATCCAGTTCAGCAGCTAGTGGAGGGTACACGTCGCCATCCGTCGTCAATGCAGCTCTTGATTGTCTAGCAACAGGGACAAATTGCGGATCATTCAGGCCATCAACGACCTATCCTGCGATACGAGGTGCTATGACATGGTCAATTAGCTGGGATGCCTCAAACAGCTATAATTTTGCGAATACGGTGAAGCCTCACCTCAATTCGCTTCCTTAAAAAGTAGAGGCTCATAAGGATGGCCAATCAGGGCTTTGTCTTAACTCAAGCAAATGTCTCCTGATCAATTGGAAGTACGTGGTGCTAAGTCAAAGCACCACGTACTTCTTTTTTTTGTGTTGAAGAAGAGGGGCAGGAAGGTTCTCAAGCCTACGAAACCACTGAAGGTGATGCTATCTCAAAGGCGTTGGAAATGACAACATCAAAGGACACTTTGCCCTCTAATGTAGTTCTCCATAGAAGCCATCCGGTGAGGAACGTTGCTTAGAGTTAGTTACCATATTTGCTTCATATTTCCGCTCTTACTATTACCAGATTACTGTTACCGGAATGATCTTGTGAATATGGAATGGCTCATCAGGCAAAGGACGTTCTTGTCTATTTTGTCCATCTGAGGATAAATAGAACTGACGCCTGACTCATTGAAAGGCATGAATATGAACACTACTATCTGTCAGTTTCTTAGTATTTTCCCTATTGGGGATTCTGACCCCCTTCATCTTCCTGTGCGAGATCTGGAACATTCCTGTTCCTTCTATGAAAAGACTTTAGGTTTTACCATCCTTTCTCGCCAGGATACGCCTTGCAAGGAAGTACTCTTGCGACGTGATCAGGTCACGATGGGGTTGTCAGAAAATGGGGGAAATCCTGAGGAGCACAGTTGCTACCTCTCTGTAAACACGGTTGATGCACTCTTCCAGGAATTGCAAAACAGGCAACTTGATGTTTCTCCTTTACGCTTCGATAGTCACGACGGTCAAACCTATCGAGTGTTTTACCTACGTGCTCCTGATGGACTCTGTTTTTGTTTTGGTCAGAAGCAAGAAACATCTGGTTAAGCCTGAATGATGGAGAAGGCTTTTCTTCAGGAAGTCAGAGGAAGTACTCTGCCAGAGTACTAATCCTATCGACAATACTGTATGTCTTTTTGGGTGGTTTGTGTGCATCTGTTCAAGTCTTTCCTGCGTGTAAGAAGAGATACGGCATGCTTGTGCGTGCCAGAAGTTTTATTGACACATGTTTGTAATTATACAAAGGGAGGATTCAAGATGACTCTTGCAACGCTCGTGTTAGGTGCTGCATTGAACCCCGGAGGAATTATTGCCTGGATCGTTATTGGACTGGTTGCTGGTTGGTTGGCTGGTGTGATCATGCCTGGCCCTGGCTATGGTTTGATTGGTGACCTGATCGTTGGACTTATTGGCGCTTTGATTGGTGGCTTTCTTGTGGGCCTGCTTGCCCCTGGATCATCGTTCGGTTTCTGGGGTAGTTTCCTGGTTGCATTAATTGGTGCCTGTGTTCTGGTTGCCATCTTGCATGCCGTTACAGGTAGCCGCAGAAAAGTCTGATCGTGGCCTTTACTATAGAATTTCTGTAGAAGTTTGTGCTTCAAGGGAGTGTGCTATATCGCAGTGAGATACAGCATGCTCCCTTGTCATGTAAGGTTTTTAGCGTTTACGTCTTTGCCCTAACAAGATTGCCCCGATGATCACTCCAATCCCCAGCCCAATAAACAGAGCCTGCCGTTGCTTCTGGACGCCTTTTACATCTTGCACTGGCATGCTGTACAACTGGCCTGCACGATATGCTTCATCAAGCAACTCGATTGGATGCATAACCTCCATCGGCAGACCTCTCTCGTGCATGCCCAGCGCAATCTGCATCATGCAACCAGGATTACCTGTGGCAATGATTTCAGCACCCGTTTCCGCGACGTGATCCATTTTGCGCTCAAGTAATTGATTGCCCATTTCCTGGTTGGTGATATTGTAGATGCCAGCGCTTCCGCAACACCAATCGGACTCTTTTAGCGTGACGAGGGTAAGGCCAGGAATCATTTTAAGCAACTCGCGCGGTTGCTGTTTGATTTTCTGGCCGTGGAGCAGGTGGCAGGCATCGTGGTAGGCTACCGTGCGCTTGACCTCGCCCATCTCATGACTCAGCTCAATACTTGCCAGAAACTCGCTGATGTCTTTCATTTTGCCACTGAAGACGCGTGCACGTTCTGCGTATACAGGATCATTGCGTAACAGGTGATCGTACTCTTTGAGGGTTGAGCCACAGCCTGCGGAGTTGATGATGATGAAATCGCAGTTGTATTGCTCAAATACGTCGATGTTACGGCGGGCGAGGTTGCGCCCCTGTTCGGCCTCTCCTCCGTGGATATGCAATGCGCCACAACAATTTTGTTGCAGGGGCGTGATGACTTCACAGCCATTAGCTGTGAGCACACGGATTGTAGCTTCATTGATGTCATGAAATACTTGATCCATAATGCAGCCACTGATGAAGCCTACGCGAAAGTGCTGTAGGCCAATAGCTGGCGTTATCTCTGCTAAGGGAGTCGGTGCGATAGGGCCCCTGGCATCGTTCATCAATGCTTCAGGTGTGCTGAGTTTGCCCTTGAAGGGGGTTGGCAGATTATTGATGAGATCGAATAATCCTGTGCTATGAACTAGTTTTTGTAGCCCGCTACGCTGATAGAGCTTTAATCCGCCGAATACCAGCGTTAAAATCAGGCGTGAAGGCAACATAATGTCGAAAAAGAAGCGACGCAGTAAGAGAGCAGCCAGAGATGGCTGTGACGGTGTAGCGGGCGTAGAAGACGTGGGAGTGAGTTGGATCTGTTCACGGGCGGCTTCGATGAGCTTGCCGAATTGCACGCCGGATGGACAGGCCGTTTCACAGGCGCGGCAACCAACGCAGCAATTCATATGCTCAACAAAGTCGTCGGATACTTCGAGGCGGCCATCCGCGACTGCTTGCATCTGATAGATACGCCCACGTGGCGAATCCATCTCGACGCCCAATACCGCGTACGTCGGACAGGTGGGTAGACAGAAACCACAATGAATACATTGACGCATCAGATCATACGTGTGTGTGTGACGCCGTAATGGCCCCGTATCAGGAGCCAGGATCTGTATTGTGGCGGTATTCCTTGCATTGGTTTCTGTAGGTTCGAGAGACATGACCACCTCCAGGGTAGTAAAACGGTCACCTGCGCGGCGTCAGCGGCTTTGCTGCGACAACAGTGACCTCCTGTCGATTGTGAAAAAGCTGACGTGCCTGAACGATCTTATAGCGCTGTCTGAGGGTATGGAGAGCCTCTTTCAGGTTTATCAGTGGATTAATCCCTGGCGCTGCATGTGGCAGTTTAAGCACGCTAATCATAACGCCATCAGGGCGCAAGCATTCTGCGGCTGCATCCAGTAAGCGTGCAGCTTCGCGAGCATCCATACGCATATCGTTGGCAATGATGTCGAAACGCATATGTCTTTGCAGTGCACCCTCAAGATAGTTTTCGGCATAGCCCCGGTAGTGTTCCAGTTGCTTGCGCCTTGCCAGACGTGGATCAAGATTAGCTGGATCAACCGCTATAACGGAGAGACCCGCATCCAGCAAGAGTCGCGTCCAGCCTCCCGGAGCAGCTCCCAGGTCCAATGCACGTCCATTTTCTGGGAGCGAGATGCCAAAGACCTCTAAGGCTTCCAGCAGTTTGAATTCGGCGCGACTGATCTGCTCCTGCGTTTGTGCGAAATGGCGAGCACCACCGGGCCATGCGCTCAGATTCTCCTCGGCGGTCGAGATGCCCAGGTAGGCTTTGTGCATAGTACAGAGAATAGAGATAACAATCTGTGGCTTTTTGATCGCTTCGACCGCTCCCGTTTCCTCCGCAAATGCCTCCGCCAGGGATTTGTTTAATTGACCACTACTATAGGGGCGTTCACCAAGGCTCTTATCCGTCTGCACAAAACGCGCCTGTACTGCGAAACGTATACCTTTCTCCAGGGCTGAGAATGTAGGCAGTTCCCCAAGTGCCATCGCTATCTCGCCCATGTCCTGCTCTTCATTGTGCAGATCTATGATAGCCTGGACGGGTGCAAGGTGGCGTACAAAAATAGGGATCTCTGACATCACCTTTTGCAGAAATATGGCGCTATCAGGAGCACCACATAGTGTAATTCCCGGTGCAAGTTCTTCGACGCCACTCAGACGCCTATCTATGTGTTTTAATTCGCTGAGCGCATCCTGCGCAAATTCAGGATGTGTTGTAACAAGTAATAGATTTTCGATTATTATAAACCTCCCAAAAACCGTCCACCAACAAACGTTCTCTTTGGATCAAATTGTTGTTTGAGCCGTTGCATCATTGGAAAATCTGCGCCCGGCTCTCCCCATATACTAACACGCCGCTTCAACTCGACGGGGCATCGTTCGATAACTAGACTCCCACGCATCTCCTGCGCATATCTACGTAAATCTGTAATCGCTTTTACCAGCCGTGGTACCGCGTCACCTGGACGTAGTTCGATGTAGAGAATGCCGTTGCCTGCATGGGCAATCGTTGCGGCTTCAAGATTATGACGACGACAGGTATCTGTGAGATGTTGGATGTATGGCGCGATCATTGTTGGTAAGAGTGCAACCTTACAGGTGAGTGTGCCCTGCATATGTTGACGTACAACTCGCCAGAAGCGCTGCTGTTCTTCCCCTTGAAGATCTTCACCCATCAATGCATTATGTCGACGTGCGAGCATGCGCGTTTCGTGCATCTGGCGATCAATTGTGCTGTTGCTGCCCTCGAAATTGACTGCCAGGGTATAGCCGCTGGTTGGGAGATGTAATCCGAAGAAGTCGCTCATATCGTTAGCGGCCCCTGTATCGATCAGCTCTAGAGCGCCAGGAGTGAGCTGTGAGCCAATAACTGCCAGAACGGTAGACATTGCGTCTTCTACGTTTGTGTAGGTGAGCAGGAGTGTGCGCTCGGCGCTCGGCAAGGGATGAAGTTTAAAGTTCGCTTCTACTATGATACCGAGTGTGCCCAGGGAGCCAATATAGAGTTTGTTCAGGTCATACCCTGCCACATTTTTGACGACACGACCGCCGCTGCGAGCGATATCGCCGTTGGCCTGCACAACGCGCAATCCAATCAGCAGATCGCGTGCTGTGCCATAGCGCAGACGTTTGGGGCCGCTGGCATTAGAAGCAAGTATGCCACCAATGGTGGATTCTTCTGCATCTGGTGGGTCGAGAGAGAGTCTCTGTCCCTGCCTGGCTAGCTGCTTCTGTAAAGAGGCCAGTGTTATTCCTGCCTGGACATGGCAGGTGAGGTCAGGACCTTCATGTTCTAACAGGTGATTCAATTGATTTGTTTCTATCACTACATCGATGTGCCCAGGTAAATCTCCAAGGTTCATGCGCGAGCCGCCTCCACGCGCGAGTAGTGTGAGCGTATTTTGATTGGCGAGCGCAACTACCTGAGCGAGCGCATCAATGCTCGTAGGGGTAACAAGGAGGCGAGGTAGAATACCATCTATTGTATAACTACGGAGGATAGCGGTATCGTCCGTTATCTGTGTTGAAGGAACATCCTGCCGTAGCGTATCGACGAGTGTGGCAAATTCTTCCATTGGTTAACCTTTTGTGTTGGGGCCAGATTGATCGTGCCCAGATGTGTCTGATTGATAATTTCGTATCTCATATACCAGCTACAACTGTTTAATATCAGCGCATCGTCCCGGCAACGGAAAGAGTTTGCCCGGATTGAAGAGTTGGTCAGGATTCCATGCCTCGCGCACCTGCTGCATAATGCGTAAATCAACTTCATTAAAGATCAGAGCCATCTCTTCTTGTTTTTCAATACCAACTCCATGTTCACCTGTAATTGTACCACCAGCATCTGCGCAAACCTGGAGAATTTCGTGCCCTGCCTTGCGCACCCGCTCGACCTCACCAGGCACCTGTGAATCAAAGAGGATCAATGGGTGGAGATTGCCATCTCCAGCATGAAAAACATTGCCGACTTTCAATCCATACGATACACAGATTTCGCTGATCCTATGCAGTACGTAGGGAAGTTTTGTGCGTGGAACGACTCCATCCTGAACATAAAACTCCGGGCTGATGCGTCCTACCGCCCCAAAGGCGTTCTTGCGACCCGCCCAGAGGAGTTGACGTTCCGCTTCATTCTGAGCAATGCGCACTACACGAGCTGTGTTTTTATTACATATAGCCACAATCTGTGCGATCTCTTCTGCAACACTTTCGCGCAATCCTTCGGACTCCATCAAGATCACAGCCGCCGCATCTGTCGGATAACCTGCATGTGTATCCGCTTCGACCGCTTGCAGAATCAACTCGTCCATTATCTCGATCGCAGCCGGGATAACGCCGCTGGCAATAATCTCGGAGACCGTATTCGAGGCATCATCCATCGTGTCAAAGACAGCAACCATCGTTTTGACCGCCTCCGCGATGGGAACGATGCGCACGATAATTTTTGTTACAATACATAACGTCCCTTCGGAGCCGATAAGCAGGCCCGTGAGATCGTATCCCGGCGTGTCCTGTGTCCAGCCCCCAACTTCGAGAATATCTCCAGTGGGTGTGACTACTTCCATGCCCAGGACGTGGTTGGTGGTGACGCCATAAATAAGCGTATGAGGTCCCCCGGCGTTTTCGCCTACATTGCCGCCTATCGTACACGAGCGCTGGCTGCTTGGATCGGGCACATAATAGTAGCCTTCAGGGGTCAGTGCCGTACTCAAATGAAGGTTGACGAGTCCTGGCTGCACGACGGCCCGTAAGTTGGCATAATCTATCTCAAGAATGCGGTTCATGCGTGTGAAGACGAGGACAATACCGCCATAAACAGGGATCGAGCCGCCACTGAGGCCTGTACCCGCTCCGCGTGGTATCACTGGAACGCCATAGCAGGCCGCAATTTTGACGACCGCGGCCACCTCTTCGCTGGTAGCAGGCATCACGACGATTTCGGGTTTGCCACGGTCGATGGATGCATCATATTCATACAGCGTCAGGTCGTAAGCTGAATGAAGGACGTAACGCGTTCCAAGCAAGGTGCTTAGTTCTGAAATGACTTCCGCTTTGCGTGTTTCTGACATACGTTGGTAGATAGGAGATGATGGAGTAGCAGGAGGAAGTTCCAGAATGCTCATAAATTATTGTCCCTCTTTGTTCAGCCGTATCATCGCGACAGGTAACACTAGCCAATGTGCACTTTATAATAAAGATGATACCATGCAATGCCAGGCTTGTGAAGGATATGTTCCATACAGCGCCTCGTAAAATGGATAATGTTTCAATAAAATACTCTAGCATTAATTGTTGATTTATTAATGTAAAAGCCGTTGTGGAAGGTATTTCTTATGTGCGACAGCGAGATCATCATAAATCTGTTCTGCTTTCCGGTATGAAGATACCAGAGGGTTTGCGGTCAGAGCTTTGATCGCATCGCGTCGCGTTCCCCAGAGTGCTACCTGTGCTGTTGCACCTTCGTACTCAGCGAGTTGGCTGATGAGGCCGCGCTGTTCAATTTTGATACCGCCATCGCCTTGTGTGAAAGGTATTGCGCCACGGGCATCTACATGGCAGGGAAGTTCGACGATGCGATCATCGGATAGGAAGTTAAGCGATCCTTTGTTGGGGACATTTAATATCCATTCTTCACCCGTGTTGTTGAGAATAGAGCTTACGATATCCAACGCGAATGCACCGAACCCTTCAGAGCCAGATATTGTGTTGAGATCAGGAATTGCTTTTTGTGCTTCTTCACGATAGCGTGATAGCAGACCTGGGAGTATGGCTATAATGTCTTCGGCGTGAGAAGTAGGTTTGCGTTGGAGGAATTCCAATGCGGTATCTGGAAAGTAGTAGTAATGCATATAATGTGAGGGAATAGCTCCATAATGAGCTGTGAGGGTTCTGATCATTACTTGAATGTAGCTGGATATATTCATCTCTGGTTGAGAGGTAATGAAATTTTCACACCAGGAAATGATCTGTGGGAGTACGTCAATACCGTTACGCCAGACGGCTGTAGTCCAATTGCTCTGATTGAGGCCAACTGTACGCGAATGGAGCCGTTTCCCAGGATCGGCACCAACGCCGGCTGCCTGGGCAATCTGCTGAATCTCATAGCCAGGACTATCGCATAGACCAATTGTACGGATGCCGCTCACATGTGCAACGGCCTCGGTAATGATATTGCAGGGGGATGTATAGTTCAGCAGAAATGCGTGAGGGATAACCTTCTCCATTTCTACTGCGACGCTGGCGATGAGGGGAATGGTGCGTAGGGCGCTGAAGAAGCCGCCTGCTCCTATCATCTTCTGACCAATCAGACCATGGCGAAGGGGGATTTTCTCGTCCAGGCGCTGTGCATCTATACCCCCGGTATGAAAAGTGGTCAGGACGAAATCTGTGTCCGCGAGTGCCTCTTCTCTGCTAGTCGTACGTTCAAGGGTTAATGCAACTTCGGCATGCTGGAACAATTTTGTGCCGAGTGTGTAGATTAACTCAAGATTTTCCTCATTGGTGTCCATCAGCACAATGTGACAGTCACGTAGCTTGTTACCCATACGGAGCAGCGATTTTATAAGGTCTATACAGTAAGGGTTGCCCGCGCCAAGAATGGCAATTCTGGCAGCGTGATGGTCGAGCGGCACATCGGAATCTGCTGTGGGATTTTCCTCTATCATAAAAATTTGATCCTATTTCCCAGGTTGTATTTCTCAAACAACGATATATCTTCAGCTTATCATACAGACGCGGATGAGTGTCAAGAACGTATAAAGCGTCTCCACCACCAGAACAAGGTACCTGCACATGCAAGGGCCATTCCTGTAAAGAGCATTTTACGCGGAACATCTGCGTTATCGTTGTTGGCAAGTGGAGCGTTCGCTGTTGTAGCAGGTGTATCAGCCGGAACAACAGTTGCCGTCGTGTTTTGGGATGATGAAGGAGTGCCTGGAAGTTGCAATTGATGCCATGGAGGCTGTACTCCATTGACACCGATTGGCGGGCTACTTTGGGCTGACGCTGTAGTCCCTCGATGTGTCGTGGATGTTGTGCCAGGAGTGCTTCTACTACTGGTTTTGACTGAAAGTTTATTTCCACTGCTTTTTTTCTTCGTAGCCACAGGGTGAGGCGTGGGTGTTGGTTTAGGGGTTGTTTTGGGTGTTGGTGTGGGGAGAACATTGCTGAGTCCAATCGTTGGGGTGTTTGTGATCTCCCACTTAGAAGCGCCATCAGGCGTCCGTGCGTACGATTGGTCACTGCCGATATTTGAGGGTACGGTTATATCATCAATAACAGTGCCGTGGAAAAGCAGACGTCTGTTAAAGCTCTGAGGTGAACTTTGAGGGAGGAAGATGATCAGGAAGCCATGCGCAGCAATCGCCGAGCCAAATGTGAAGTAGATTGGAGTTGTATTGGGGCCATTATCGATGGCCGCGTGGACCCCATAGATATCGAATGCGAGGGCCATTGGATTATATAGTTCCAGCCATGAGGTATCGGTAGTTGCTGGAACTGACGTTGAGCCTGGACAACTCCAGGGTTGTTTTGAAGAGAGAAGTGCCTCATTAATCAAGACTGTTCCTGCTTGCTCAGGCGGAGTTGTAATTGAACCTTGAATAGTGGGAAGACATACCTGTTGTGAGGCTCCTCTAGCAGAAAGAGGATTTCCAACAAAAAATAATAGCAAAAGAAGACATATACTCACCCTCATCACCACGTGCACCATGTTTGCCCTACACCTTTCTTAATGTATATACAGTAGGATTGTTGTTCGTTGGAAGATGGGTAGGGGCGTCACCTTGCGTGCGCCCAGTTCCC
>JACDAE010000723.1 GCA_013695595.1 Ktedonobacteraceae bacterium
CCAGGGAAGTTCTGGTTGATCCAGTCGGCCATTGCCGGACCCTGGTGGCTGTCGGTTGTCGCGATACGGAAGTAGGTCACTTTGCCGGTCGGACGCACTGTCCGTACCACATCGCTCGCGCCACTGCAACCAGACGCGTCTCCCTCCTGCGTCAAGCAGGTGTTGGTGTTGGCCGGGCTGATCAAGGCGATGGGAGCTTTGTTGGCAATTGGCATCTCCGCCTTGGCTACGCTGCTGTTGAACGGTCCAACAACGCCCGCGACCAACGCATCACCAATCAATCCTCTGATGTTCTGCTGTCCAACACTCGGATCGTGCAGGCCACTGCCGCCTACATCATCTTTGGGCACAAAAACGAGCTTGTAGCCAGGGACCGCGTTGCTCGCATTGGCCTCATCGACCGCCATGTGCGCGCCGTTTTCGGCCGGCTTGCCGCTACTGGTATCCTTCCCCGAGACCGGGAAGTCGGTGGCAACTTTAATGGTGGTACTTCCGGTCGGGGTACCATTCCCGGTGTTCCCGCCACCCGTGGTGCCTGCACCACAGGATGCGAGGATCGCCAGCAATAGGGATAGCCCCATTGTTAGCACCATGATGCGTCCTGAAATTCTACGCATAGATAAAACAGCCCTCCTTGCGCTACCAAACAAAATACAACGTTTCTTCTGCTGAATAGGTCTCTCCCTCACCATGTCTCAGATGAAAGATACCCTCTACGGTAATACGCCAGGTTTTTGCCAAAACTCACAGCAAGCACAAAGTGAGGGCCTATAATACCTCTTAGGAAACAGTAAGCACTCTACATTAATACAAGCGCTCTTTGGAGGAGGCAAGCGCACGAGCAACACAAAAAAACGCCTCTACAGAAGCCTAGTCAAAGATCCATTCCTTCAAGACAAGGATCTTTGACTAGGCTTCTTGCTCTGAAGTTCCGCGCATTTATGGCCGCATCATCCTCTATGATGGGTAGAACTCCACTATCCGGTGGCCAAGCATAAAACCCCTTTCCGTAAGCGAACTCTGGGATGGCTGGCGAGGGTATGCATGGATGGAGTGCGCTTCTTTGGTCTCCCCCGTTTCTTTGGAGGAATCCAGGGAGGCGGAGCAATCTGATAGCTCAAGAGTTCGCAGATGCTCCAGATATGATCAGTCAGCCCAGCAGCCATGGCAGGAGTACAAGGAGAGCCGACATGGGTGATCTTGCTCAACTCATGATGCGGAAAACAGAAATTGTAGGTGCATCCGATCAAATACATGCCTGTCTCCAATGCGACCATCCGACGAGCAGCATGGCGGGATTTGCGCGTCAGGCTGGCCAGTCGTTCGCGGAAAGTTCCATTCAAGCGCTCGATAAAAGCGGTGTTCAGCACACTGCCCCCGTGGGAGAGCAGAAGCAGGTTTTCCGCCTGGGACATCGCCCCATAGGCTATCTTGCGAGTGATTTCGAGCACTCGCATTTTCTGGGTCCGCTTGATGATGGTACCAATGTGCAACTGCGGCCAGATCTGCAAACGCGCTCGTCCGACTCCACGGGTCAGCTTGACCTTCTCGCGGAAAGCTCGGCAGATACTGTTGGGATACGCACTCCACCCGTCTGTCAACACGAGCAGTGGGAGCATCGCTTGAGCCGATCGGCGAACCTGTGACATCAAGCGATCAGCCAAACTGCGATCACGCGAGAGCTGAACCACCCCACCCAGCCACAAGCGCGTCGAAACCATCATGGCCAGCCCTATCCACGCGATCAATTTGCATCCTTTCACGCGTATTTCATCGGCTTGAACGTGCATCAGGTCCAGGTTCCCTTGCTCAATGATCCCTGCGTGGACCTGTTGACAGTGTCCTCCCGCTCGATCCCGCCAATGGGCCACTGTTCGTTCATCCAACTCAAAGGCATGGACAATGGCCTGAATGGGACATCCATAGGCCAGAAGAGTGACAACGAGGACGATCAACTCGACTGGCTTGCGCAGCCCCTCAAACATCGTCCCTGCCCGCGCACTAAACGTCTTTCGGCACACCTTACAACGATATCTCTCAGGCGTACGACTGTGGATTACGATGGTCCCTTGCCCAACGTGCCCTCTTGCCAAACAATCCCCGTTCGGGCAAAATACCTGAGACGCATCCATCTGCTCTGTGATCATTTTCTTCATAGGCACAGTTTACAGATTGATGCTTGTTTTTTCTCCTTCACTCCGACTTCCATCCACCGGTTAGCGGGGTCCTACCAAACGGACCAACTATCTCGCTTTTCTTCATTTAGCTACTGATCTACAGTTTACCCCTTCATCTGTGCAAAAGACTGAGTAGCACGTATGTTCCTATTCCGCACAGTAAAATGACGATAGACACAAGAAAGATTTTTACCTTAAGTTGCTGTGCAGCACTTTGGCTAAGAGCAAGCGCGAGAGCAGGAAACAGGGCAATTAAAGCTATGGCATACCAAACTAAAGCAAAAGGTTTGAGCGCGATAGACATCATTACGGCAGAGATAGATACAAAAATTAGCGCCATCATGATCCTGTGTTTCAAACTCATGCTCACGAAAGGTTTCCTCCTCACTCTACAGAAGTTGGTCGAAGAGCCATTCTTTAAATTTGCTGCCTGGGGGCCTGAATATAAGTGGAGGCCCTTTCCAAGCAGGAATGAGCTTTTGAAATGGTCCCCACGCTTTACACGTCTTTATCAGCCGCAGTTATATATTTCTCGCCCACCAGAATTTGTACTCTGGCCCTTGCAACGTTCGCCAGCCATCATCAGTGCCGACGCTACAATTGTTGAGGCGGTAATAGTGGTGGAAGAGGATGGTATCTTGATGAATATACTCGCCAAAGCTGACATGGGAACGGGGTTGAACAGTCAGTGTTCTGCTCTCACTTCTTGAGATAGTGACAGACGTTTGTAGAGAGACTCCCAAGGTCGTCCTGGCCTTAGCAATCAATGTACCCGCTTCAGACTCGAGACCACCAGTGACCGTAAGCGGCACCGTCAGAGAGGCACTGATGGTTACCGTATAGCTGAGGGTTCCGTTCGTATCATTGAGTGATCTCTCCGGCGCATCAGCAGAGATATCACTTTGATGAGTAATAGAGAAGCCATCGCTAACCCATCCTGAAGTGCAGGTTCTATACTTTGGTGGAGGGGCACTCCGACGGGCAGCGTGTACCTGTATTGCAGTGACGGATACCATTCCCAAACAGAGTAACAGTGTTATCAGGACACCAGATGGAACTTTAAGCATGGTTCTCATGTTTATTCCTTTCTACATATGTACATTGTGATGGGATACATGCGTGCGAAACTACCAGTGTCACCCTATTACTATAACCTGAGCGGTCATGTAGGGGTAACGAGTACAGTGATAGCTGAATGTCCCTGCTGTATGAAAGACAACCGCATACGTGTGCCCCGGGCCGAAAGTGCCCGAACTGGGGAAAGCACCGTTATCACTGGTCACAGCTTGCAGGACAGATGTTTCATTCAGCCAGACAACCTTTGTTCCTTTAGGGATGGTTATAGTGGCGGCAAAAGCAAACGATCCATCGCTTTTGGTGCCAATGCTTACTTGCTCAAACGCTGGTGCTGTAGTGGCTAGAGCCGCCGTTGTAGACGTCACCCGTGTCGTCGTGGTGTTCGGTGTACCGATACTGTTGGTCGCGGGGGGCATCGTACCGTCACATGCAACAAGGAGCAGCGTGGTGATAAATGCCAGGAACAAAACCAACCAGGGACAGCGTAAATGGGCCATACGCCGTAATATGTTCATTATGCATCCTCCTCTGGTTACACTATACAACAAATTTGTTGCTTGTATCATGGGTATGAGTGGAGACCCTTCCAAACCAGGAATGAGCTTTGAAATAGTCTCCACCCTTTATACGTCTTTAGCAGCCGCAGTTATATTTTTCTCGCCCACCAGAATTTGTGCTCTGGCCCCCGCAACGCTTGCCAGCCATCATCGGTGCCGACGCTACAATCTTTGAGGCGATAGTAGTGGTGGAAAAGGATGGTATCTTGATGAATATACTCACCAAAGCTGACATGGGAATAGGGTTGAACATTCAACGTTTTGGTCTCACTTTTTGAGATAGTGACAGAGGTTTGTACAGAGACTCCCAAGGTCGTTTTTGCCTTAGCAAGCAATGTACCCGCTTCAAACTCGAGACCACCAGAGACCGTAAGCGAAACCGTTAGAGAGGCGCTGGTGGTTACCGTATAGCTGAGAGTTCCGTTTGTGTCATTGAGTAACCTCTCTGGCGCTCCATCAGAGATATCACTTTGACCGGCAATATAGAAGCCATCGTCAACCCAGCTTGGAGTGCAGGCTCTATACTTTGGTGGAGGGCCACTCCGACTAGCAGCGTGTGCCTGTATTGCAGTGACGGATAACATTCCAAAGCAGAGTAACAGTGCTACCAGGACACCAGATGTGACTTTAAGCATGGTTTTCATGTTTGTTTCTTTCTAAATGTGTATAATGTGTATAATCGTGATGTCGCACATGTGTACGAAACTACGAGTGCATCCTCTTCAGATAGTACGCTCTGAACTAATTAGCTAACTTTGGCTCTACCTCCTTCCAGTGACAGAATGAGCAAATACAATGATGTATAAATGCAGCGGGCTATTCTCTTGCAAGACAGGCGTTTTCCTGCTACTCTTGCATCAGCACTTGTCTGGTTCTAGCATACAACCTACGATGCACAGACCATGGTGCAATTTGAACAGCAGGAGATCATATCAGGGGAGTTCGTGAGGCAGTTCCGGGTACGCGAACATTTTTCTCAGCAGACCTTAGCCATGCGGTTGGGCATCCATCGCAATACCATCGCCCGTTGGGAGCAAGGTGACTACCTTCCGAAAACGCGAGTAGCGCTCCATGAACTGGCTCAGGTCCTCAGACTCAATGACCAGGAGAGCAACCAGCTCCTGGAAGCGGCGTTCTTTTCGAAAGACGAGCCTCCGGACCATCCTGTTGCTGCTGCTGTCTGGACCGTCCCCTACCCACGCAATGTCTTCTTTACCGGCCGGGACGAGATCCTGCACAAGGTACACACACGGCTCAGCCGAGACCACACTATGGCCCTGACCCAACCGTGGGCGGTCAGCGGGCTGGGTGGCATCGGCAAGACCCAGATTGCGCTGGAATATGCCTATCGCTATCGACACGAGTACCGCTTCGTCTTCTGGCTGAGCGCAGCCACCCAGGAAACGCTGCTCTCTAGCCTGGTAATGATTGCCGAGCTGTTGCAGTTGCCCGAACAGGACTCACACGATCACACCCGGTTGATGCGGGCGGTGAAAGCATGGTTTGCCTCTCAGCAACAATGGCTGATGATCCTGGATAATGTGGAGGACATTGCGATGCTCCAGAGTCTCCTGCCAGCGGAGCATGCGGGACACGTGCTGCTGACTACACGTGCGCAGGCCTTGGGATCTCTGGTCCAACGCATCGAGGTGGAGACGATGGGCATGGCCGAAGCCACCCTCTTTCTGTTGCACCGGGCCGGGATCCTGGCTCCTGAGGCGTCGCTCGATCAAGCCATGCAAGCTCATCTTAACGCCGCCGAGGCGATTGCTATTGAGATGGATTTTCTCCCACTCGCCCTCGATCAAGCCGGAGCATACATTGAGGAAGTTGGATGCAGTCTCTCAACGTATCTGAACCGCTACCAAACGCACCGCAAGGAACTGCTGCAACGCAGGGGCCTTGCTCCGAGCAATCATCCAGAATCAGTGACCACAACATGGTCCCTCTCATTTCAGACAATCGAGCAGACCAACCCAGGGGCAGCCGAGTTGTTGCGCTTCTGTGCTTTTCTGGAGCCGGATGCCATCCCTGAAGAACTGATCAACGAAGGAAGCGCATACCTGGGTCCTATCTTGGGCCCGGTGGCAACCGATGCTTTCAAGGTAGACGAAGCCATCCAGCAACTGCGCGTATTCTCCCTGGTACAACGCGACCCTGAAGCCAGGCTCTTACGTGTTCATCGCCTGGTACAAGCTGTCCTCAAGGATACCATGAAGGCGGAGGACGTGCAGCAATGGGCGGAACGCGTGGTACGGATAACCGGGATGGTCTTCCCTTCCATGGTGGAGAAAGCGACCTGGCCACAGTGTCAACGCTATCTACCCCAGGCCCAGGAGTGTGCTGTGCTGATCCAGGACTATGGGTTCACGTTTGAGGAGGCCGCATCACTGCTCTTTCGGACCGCAAGCTATGTCCAGGAGTACGCGCTCTATGAGCAAGCGGAGCAGCTCTATCAGCAGGCCTTGCGCATCTGGGAACACATCCTGGGTCCTGATCATGTTCAAGTAGCGTCTGCGCTTCAAAGACTGGCTCAACTCGCGCATGATCGCGGTAGGTACGAGCACGCCGAGCCCCTCTATCAACGCGCATTAGCCATTCGCGAACAAGCCCTGGGGGCGGACCATCCCTACCTGGCTCATCCGCTTAACGGTCTGGCCAAACTCTACATGGAACAGGGGAAATATGAGCAAGCAGCACCCCTCTACCAACACGCGTTGGCCATTCGCGAACAACATTTGGGGCAGCATCCTGACAAGGCTGAAACATTGCATGATTTTGCGATCCTCTCCGTTCTTCAGGAGAACTATCCACTGGCCGAGGATTTGTACCGCCGTGCCCTTGTCATCCGTGAACACGTGCTTGGGCCACACCATCCCACAACGCTTGAGACTCGCGAGCGTTTGCAGACCGCGTTGGGAGTCCTGGACAAAACACATGCGGTCATGCAAGGGAATGAGTGAACCTCTCCCCAGCATGGGGTCATCCCGAATGACTCATACCGGCGAGACAGCAAGCATTCTGCGAAATTCTTCCCCAAGCAGGGATTCCAGGTACGGAGTGACCTGCCAGAATGCCTTGAGGTCCTGATATTCCTGGACAGAACGAGCATTGCCAACGGGCTGCGTTTTGACCGCGCGAATCATCAGATTTTTCGCCGTGTGCTCGCTGGAGACAAACTGGACGATATCTGTGCGATAGCCCATGATCTGCAAAATCAACATGCGGAAACTATCTGTCAGGATATCACCCAGACGTTCCTTCAGAATGCTCTGGCGCAGCACCGGCCCGAAGGGTGTCGGAGAGGCCTGCCGCTCTATCTGCTGCTGGAGATGATGGTGGCAACAGGGAACGCTGACCAGCAAGCGGCTGCCCCAGCGAATGCCCTGCGCAAGCGCCTCGTCCGTGGCGGTATCACAGGCATGCAGGGAGAGCACAATGTCTGGCTGGACGCGTGGCTGAAAATCGATAATCGTGGTGTGCAGAAAGGTCAGATCCTCCCACTGCAACTGAGCAACCTTCTCTCGATGCCGCTCTAGAGGTTCGCTACGACTATCAACGCCAATGAGGGAGACCGGCTTTTTGAGATGCTGGTGGAGATAGTAATAGAAAGCGAACGTCAAATAGGCATTGCCACAGCCCGCATCCACAACATGAAGAGGAGAGGCAGTGAAGTGTTCTAAGACTCCTGTCTGCTGTACCAGCTTGACAAATTCATGGATCTGGCGGAACTTGCCGTACATATCCGCTTTAATTTTGCCATCCTCTCCCATCATCCCCACTACCTGCAAAAATGGTGTGGCCTCCGCTTCGGCAAAGAGCGTTTTCTTGGACCGATCATGGGAAAGATCCCGCTCTTGCTGCTGCTCAGGGAGCGGCCTGGTGGTATGGATCAGCACTTTCTCTTTTTTAGTGATCTGAATGTGGATCGTCCGTTGCTGTGTATAGAGATAGATCTGCTTAAAGCCGCAAGCGAAAAGATCGTGGAGTGGCTCGATCCGTTCGTCACCGGCATAATTTTTGGTGATGTCTTTGTGGGCATCGAAATAGGAAAACTGGAGATGTGTGTCTCCGCGCAAGATGACGGGCCGGACGACGACTTTTAGCCAGGGTGTCTGCTGCTTTTTGGATGGGCTACTCAAGGTGGCTTTGATGAAGTGGAGATCGTGCAGGAGGGTCTCCTGAATGAGCTGCTGGTAACCTGTGTCAGTCGAGGTATGGGAAAGGTTTTCTTCGCTCTGGTTCTGTGACACCATATGTTTTATGCTCATGATCCCGGTAAGGACAAGCGAAGCAGCGCTCTGGCTCGCTTTGTCTGTATTGTATGCGATTGAAGCAAGACCAGCAAGCCATTGCCTTCTCAATTCGTAGCGCGTGGCTTGCCTCGCCGTCCTGCCACAACCAGGAC
>JACDAE010000764.1 GCA_013695595.1 Ktedonobacteraceae bacterium
GACGGCAACCGCGTCAGCTCCGGCGTCGGTTGTGAGATCACCAAGAGCGACCTCGGCTTTCCCTCCTTCGGCGCGGATCGCTTCGGTTACAGCGTTGGCTCGGCTTTCGTCGCGACCATGTACCACGACAGCAACGCCCTCCACAGCGAGCAGCTTCACGATCGCCTCGCCTATCCCGGAGCTTGATCCAGTTACCAGTGCCCTCTTTCCTGCCAATTTTAAATCCATTGTGTCATACCTTGTCTTTCACTTGACTTCTTGCAGGCACTTTGCCTGCATAGTTATAATGATATGGTATACTGAAAGAGATCCTAGAACAAGATGAGCAATGATCATAGGAATAACACTTCTCTGTTTCAATAGGTGCTCTTTCCAGATATCGGAATGAAAGAGGTTGCAATGGTCATTCAGCAGCAACAGCAAGAATATCGTTTGCAAGAACTCGGAGATTTTCTGCGTACACGCAGGGCAAGGCTGACTCCTGAAGATGTGGGACTGCCGCGAGGGAGCAGGCGCAAAACACCTGGACTCAGACGAGAGGAAGTAGCACAATTGGTTGGGGTCAGCGTGGATTGGTATACCTGGCTAGAGCAAGGGCGTGCTATTATGCCTTCAACGCAGGTCTTAGAGCGCCTGGTACAGACGTTGCGTCTGGATGCGAATGAACGCAGCCATCTCTTCCTCTTAGCACATCAGCAACCACCTCCTGCGCTCTTACTAGAACCTGAGGTCGTGAGTCCGGCGTTACAACATTTTCTCGATCAGTTTGGCAATCGTCCAGCCTTTGTGTCAGGAAGACGATGGGATATCCTGGCCTGGAACGATGCCGGATGCGCGGTCTTTGGCGACTATCGCCTGAGGACCATCCGCGAACGCAATACGATCTGGGGCATCTTCACCCATCCCTTGTCTCGGGAATACATCGTCGATTGGGAAGAAGATGCGCGACATATCTTAGCACAATTCCGGAGTAGTTGTGGTCGCTATCCAGGAGACGTTCAATTGACTGAGTTGATCCATGATCTCATGCTCTGCAGTCCTGAATTTCGCGCCTGGTGGCCTGATCATGAAGTACGTAGTGGACAAGAAGGGCGCAAAACGCTCAACCATCCACAGGTGGGGTATCTCATGTTTGAACGTCTCACCTTTCAGGTCTTTGATACGCCAGATCTCAAAGTCACGGTGTATACACCGTTGGAGGAAGCAGACACGCCTCGCAAAGTGAAGCAGTTGCTTGATCAATGGTATCAACAGGAAGGACGCAGGGATACTACTTTCAATCTCACACAGATCCGGCAATCAGGACAAGACTCCGTTGGATTATGGCTAGAAACATGCTGTGAAAGAGTGGCAGGAAAATGGACCGCGAACAGTAGTGTCATGGCCTCTTATGGGCACTGGTGCGCGGCAAACGGGTACGAACCGAAAAATGCGAAAGGCTTATCGCAGTCGCTTGCAGCTCACGGTTTAGAGATTGGCGTCAATAAAAGAATCGTCAACGAAAATCTCAGGCAAAAAATGACGCGTGGCATAAGGGGTCTGGTCATTCTCTAATTGCTCCTAAAAGATGTATGCGGATGATATGGTAACCGCATACATCTTGTTCTTTCCCTCTAGAATACCTCCAAAATAGGGATTTATCGCCTTTTTATGTTTTTATTTGTATGCACGTGTATGCGGGAAATTCCGACTACTGTCATGCTGAAAGAATGCTAAAAGTAGATCTCTGGTAACTGGCATGTCATATTTCAGTGCATTGTGCTGGCTCTTCGTGCATTCTCCTCACTTAACTCAAAGACTTCGACGGAGTTATGGAGCGCTTCAACCAGACGGGCCAGGGCCTCCACATTCCACGTTGCCCCACGTGCCTGCTCGTTGACTTGCTGAGCAGAACTGGAGATGTTTTGTACCATATGCTCCACGACACTAAATGATTGCAATTGCCGGGTCGCCACCTGATGAATGCTGGCAATCTCTTTCGCCTGATCTTCGATGGAAGCAAAAATAGTCTCCAACGCATCGCCAGCATTCTGCATAAGTAACGTGCCAACCGCACATTTTTGCTCCGCCACCAGTATGGCAACCGAAGTCTGCTGCACGCCCTCGCGCACTGTATCCACAATCTCCTCGATTGACCTGACCTGACCCTTTACGCGTTCTGCCAGGCGCTGAATATCTGCGGCAACCGCACTAAAGCCTTTGCCATTGTCACCCACTATCGCCGCCTGCGACACCGCTTCGTGGGCGAGAAAATTTGTTTGTTGCGCGATATTGGCAAGCACATGCAAGATTTCATTGATATCACGCGAACGCTCATCAAGCTTTTTCACCTTTCCAGACGTTTCCTGCATGTTTTTATGCATATGTTGCATTGCCTCGGTCGCCTTTTTTACCGCGATACGGCCTCTGCGAATGATCTGCTGCTCTTCCTGAGCCGCAGTGGAGAGCATATCTGCTCTCCCAGCCACCTGTCGGCTCGACTTTGCCATCGCCTGCAACTCGATCTTTGCCTCATTCATATGTTTCAATTGCACATCGCTCGTTTTCACAATCTGCGCCATAATATGAAAGACAAACTCCGTCGAGCGATGCACAGCGTACGCCGATGTTTTGACGCGCACCACCAATCCACTCAGTTCCCTCACCATATAGTTGAATGACTCTGCCAGCACTCCCAACGGCGTGTTGGTTACCCTGGCCTGGACACGAAGGTTACCCGCACCAATACGCGTCACTTCACCGGCAAGTTGATCAATCCAACCCTGCAAGGATTCGTGCTGACCCTGCGTCTCCTGAATAAGCTGCACGATGCTATCCACCATAGCATTGACTGAACGGGCAACCAGAGCAATTTCGTCATATCCTCTGGCTTGTGCACGCGCACGCGTATCTCCCATACTGATACGCCTCGTCAAAAAGGCCAATTGGCGCAACGGTCGCGCAATCGTCAGGTTTACGATATACCCAATGGCTCCCACGACGAGAAGAATGCACAAACTGGCAATGATCGTAATAATAAGCAAGCCATTCGTTTGCGTGGGACTCACTTTGGCAACCTCGTCTCCCAACGTTTCCGTCACATTGACAATCTGCTTCCAATCATCTTCCAATGCCGTATATGCATCCGTCACCGATGGGAGCAGCCCCTGATCCACGGATGATGATGAAGATTGCAATGCCTGCAGATCTTGCTGCATTGCCTGAACGTATCCTTGCCACTCCTGCTGCGCTATCCGGTTAAATGCCTGTTGCTGCGTCATTGTAATCGTCGCGAAGTGGCTATCACCCGTGAGCAAGTTGCGCACACTTTGCATGGGGGCTGATTGCGTGGTGAGATAGTTCTTCTGATATGTGCCAAGGCGCTGTTCAAAGTTGGTGCGCAACTGCGTAATCTCACCATTCAGATCCCGCTCCATCGCACCAATACTTGTATTCTGTTTGCCAGGATCATTCTTCACCACGAATATTTCGGCATGCAATGAGATAAGATCGGCGTTCAGGTGCTGAAGGTCCGCCAACTGGGTTGCCGCAAGTTTGACGGCATCGGTACTCACTTGAACCGCCTGGCTACGCGCATTAAAACTCTGGATATAACTGACACCCACGAGCGCAATCACAATACCAGGAATGATCGCCACACAGATCGACGCCAGAAAAAGTCGATAGAAAATAGAAGTAGTAAGAGATCGCGTCATCGTGCCCTTCATAACTTCCGCTCCTTGTACATACAATGCATCACATTCTCCATCCATCCCATGAGGCGTAGGGG
>JACDAE010000788.1 GCA_013695595.1 Ktedonobacteraceae bacterium
GCCTTGCACCCCATGATACCATTGAGAAAAGCAATAGAGAGTGACTAGAAAGCAAATAGATGAACTTTGACGATGAATTTCTTGAGGAATCAACCGAGGTCGGCAGTGATGAGCTGCTTGCAGACGATGATCTACGCCTGCCAGATAGCGCGAACACCCTTGTGCGCCTGCATGCTATCCGTGCATGGTTGATGCGCCGCCAAAAAGAAACAAGCCGGGAGATCGGCGATACCGCCCTTGCTCTCCAGGATGCATTGCAGGAGGAACCACAGGGAACCCACCTGCGTCGGCGCGAACGTCAATCGCAAACTGACCGCACACAACGCCAACAACAGGCGTTTCTGGATGCGCAACAACGCCTGCGCGGATATGAGGAAGCTGAAGCATTATTGGAAGAATGCGTCTCACATACGACCAGCGGCGAGCGTGTACTGGTGGAATACTTTCTCACATTGGAAGAACAGGTAGAGAATGCGATGCAAGAGAATGCAGATGAACACCTACCGTGGTTACAGGCAATGAAGGATGTCCAGCATCGCGTCGAACATGTCGGCAGTAGCAGCGAGGAATAATGCTTCCATGCCCGACGCAATCAATCTAGCCTCTACTGCGCAGTGAGGGGCACAAGCGTACCAGCATCAAAACGTACCATTGTCCCTTCCAACTGCACGATGTTCTGGAGCGGGAAATCAATAAAGCCTGCTTGACTTGCCTTGGGCATCGTGAGTGGCGCTATCGCAAGCACCTGCGGCGCAATGACCTGCCCACCCGGCAGAATCAAGTGGATGCGATGAATAAAATCCACATCAATCGGATCTTGTCCGGCATTATGCGCCTGCAAGTAGACGCGCACAGTGTAGCGACCAGTATGTTTCCGTGCATCCGAAAAGCTACCCGCCTGTTGTGCATGAGTGATCGTCAACTGTAAGCCACTCACAGTCACGCTACGATCCACAGTGACTGAGCTGACAGGGTGATTAGCCGTCGCGATCGGCGTCGTAAAATCATTGAAGGTTCCCTGTGCGGGATTCGCGGACGGGAAATGACTATAGACCATAAATATGGCAAGTACAGCTATTACGGAGGCGACGACGACTACCAGCGTCGTACGTTTTCCGTTTCCTGAAGATGGATGCTCTCCATTTAATTGTGACATAGTAGTGCGTTGCTCCTGACAATAAAGTTCTGGAATATATTATAGTCCTCATTGCCAGAATAGGAAAGCTGATTGGAATTGGCGACAACGGGGGCATGCCCCCGCCGTCCTCCCCTATTTACACCTGCGGCAGGAAATTCTGCCCCCCAAACGAACCACCTAATATATCCTTAGAAGAGGCACCCAGCCAGCGATCCAGCATGGTTGCATAGATGGAACGGAAATCGGTCGTGTATTTGAGGTTTCCAGAATTGTCCAGGCTACTCAGGCTAGGCGGCTCCCCATAGATGCCCTTGCTAACGGGATTGCCCAATACGAACATTGGCGCGGCAGTCCCGTGATCGGTACCCTGACTGCCATTTTCTTCCACGCGTCGCCCAAATTCAGACCACGTCATAACCACAACATTATCGGCTTTGCCATGCTGCACGAGATCCTCATAGAACGCCGCCAGACCATCCGCCAGAGCTTTCAATAGCTGCGCATGCGTATCCTGCTGATTGGCATGTGTATCGAAACCACCCAATGTAACATATCCAACGCGCAAACCCAGGTCGGCAACGATGGCCTCGGCCAACACTTTCAACCCCTGCCCAAAAGAATCCTGCGGATACGTCACAGTCGAATGATAGTTTGCATCGGCCTCTTGCAACTGCTTCCCACCGGTCTGCGCATCGGTTGCCGTTGTATCTAGTAGAGCTGCATACGGGGCAGTGCGTGGGTATGAATTGTACAGCTTCATCAATGCTTGCAAGCGTGTGCTGCCGCCATCTCCATCCTGGGGATCAGGTGCGAGGCGATAGCTCTTCACATTCGTCAATGTAGGCACCGGGGCATTGAGAGACGAGAGTGCCTGGGCGGTCTGCGTGCCAATATCCAGCGCCTTAAAGGGATGACCATCCTTATCAACCCAGCCAGAGACCAGCTTCCCCAACCAGCCCTGCGTACCAACACCATTCAGGTCGAGCGTCTGCCAGATGTCCATTGCCTGAAAATGGGACAGGCTCGAATTAGGATAACCAACCCCTTCGACGACCGCCAGGTGTCCCGCGTCCCAGAGCTTTTTCAACGGTGCCAGATTGGGATGAAAGCCCAGCCGCCCATCCAGCGTCAACACCTGCGCCTCAGGAATCCCCAGCGTTGGACGCATCTTACGATACAGCGCGTCGGTATAGGGAATGACAGTATTCAGGCCATCATTGCCGCCCGCCATCTGCACTACGATTAATGTGCGGTTGCTCGCCGCCTGCGCAAAGTGTACCCCCTGCTGCGATAAAGAGTGAGCGGAGGCCACACCACGGCTGAAAATGGATGGCATCACCATACCCGCCGAGACCACCAGCATCCCATCTTTGATCATTGCCCTGCGTGAAAGTTTCATAGTAGTTCTTCCTCTTTCTACTCGCTAATTCAAATGGTATTCCGGCGCGGCCATCATCAGGTACAGCGTGCCACGGACACGATTGATTGGATAACTCTTACCATTGCTAAGGGTTACGTGTTTAACTGCTTTACCACTGGCACTGGTATTGAAGTAATCGACGAGTTGCGCACGTCTATCTGCCGCCAACTGACCATCGAGCAGGAACGAGGCAAAGTGATCAACGAAGCGTTCGGGTGTGTCAATATGATGCGCATCGACAACACTTTGTAGATCGGCAGGTGCAGATGTGACATTCTTTGCCGCACTTGTTCCCACCAGGAGCAGGTCGACGTAGTTCAAGCGCGTCATCCAGGTGCCACTGTTGAGCCAGTATGAGCTGACTTTATCGCCAGGCCAGCCTGCGACATTAGGTGGATCAAAGAGCGGTTGTCCCATCGCGACGGCGACGGCGGGCAATCTTTTGCCATCACTCTGCACCTTCAGGGCGCGGTAGGTCCCTGCAATATACTCCACCGGCGACTTTAAGCGGCTACGATACGCCTTCGCTGATGAAAACTGGGGCGAGAGCAAGAGGGTCCGCATCACCGCTCCCATATTGTGACCACTTTTCACATAGGTATCCACCAGAGGAGCGAGGTCGTCGTTGCTGGGATTCTCATAGGCAAAAAAGGTGAAGAGCTTGCGACCGATAAACCAGGGTGTAGCTGGATGATTGGCAAGGATACGCACGACATCTTTATAATCGAGGTTGCCTGTCTGCCCCAGGAAGTGTTTGACCTGATCATTGTGATCACCAGGCACATAGCGAGCGGTCGCACTTTTCCCCACAGCATGCCAGCCGGTCAGGGCGGCTGCACCCTCATAGACATCCTGCTGCGTGTAGTGGCCCAGGCCCAGGGTGAACAGTTCCATAAGTTCACGGGCGTAGTTCTCATTGGGCGAGTTTTTGTGGCTCTTTGTCAGGTCAAGGTAAAAGAGCATCGCGGGATCGGCGGTGATACCAAGCAGGAGATTATCAAAGGTATCAAACGCGTGTGTGCGCAAAAAATTGTTCTGCACAATCATACGCATATAAGCATTTTTGCCTCCCACTTTATGATAGCTGCTTGTAAACACGCCACTCCAAAAGAGGGTCATCTTTTCTAGTAATGGGCGTTGTGTCAGAGCCATGCGCAAAAGCCACCATTGTTGCTGCTGTTGTGGCTTGTTCAGGTCGAGGTTGAGGGCTTTCAGGTGGTTCTCCAGCGCATCATCGGAGACCTGCTGATAGTTGAGGAGGCGATCAACGGCCCCATTGAAGCCAAGTGCGGCATACATAGCCTGTTCTTCCGCAGTCGCTCCAAAGCCAGCCCGACGCAGCAGATGTCCAATCTGAACACTACTTGCCACAGGACCTGATGAGAAGGGATTCAGGGTTCCATGCTGCATTTCTGATGCCAGCGCAAAGCCTCCGGCAGTCAATGCGCCCGCGCCCGCTACCCCCAGGGCAGCCATACCAAAGAGCTTACGGCGTGACACCTTACCTGAAGCTGGCACCTGGGGAACAGGAGAAAACGCCTGGGGAACAGGCGATGGTGGCACACGCGTTTGCGTAATGTCATCATCCCACGCCTCAGTTGGCTGATCATATGGATCCATCTAAAGATTCTCCTCTATTCTATATACTCTTTACAATAACATAAAAGAGTACGGAAAATATGCTTGCACATAAAAAGCATTTCACATCTATACAACGTAGATGATACCCGATAGGAACATGGGTAGGGGCGTCAATCCTCAATCAACTGGAGCCAATCTCGCCAGTGTAGTGAGTCCCGGAATAATAAATGGCTTCCCTACCTTCGTGCGTTCCAGGTGGCGGCGGGAGGCAATATACCATGCAACAAGGT
>JACDAE010000792.1 GCA_013695595.1 Ktedonobacteraceae bacterium
CGCTCCAGTTGAAAGAACTCGCCTGAATATACCAGTTTTTCGCCATGCATTATCATTCGAATGATCTCAACTTATTCACGTGTGCGCTTCACTGGTTTCTGAATAGGCACACCATGCCAATGCTCAACCACTTTCGCTCCTGAGGGACCAAGGCCGAGCAGAATACGCCCACCAGAACGCTCATCAAGAGTTGCAGCAGAACTGGCGATCAGAGCGGGCGTACGTGAATAAATATTCGCTATACCAGCGCCAATCTTAATACGCTTCGTAGATCGCACAAGATCGGCCATTGAAGTAAAAAGTTCATAGCCCCAGGATTCGCCCAGCCAGACCGAATCGAAGCCTAGCTCATCGGCAATCTTGACCTTCTCCACCACCGCATTCCACTCACCAGGGAAATTTGGCGAATCGGCCACAAAGCCAATCCGTGAATGATATGCTCTCTCAGGAGTCACGGCAACCGCGCCGGATCCGTCATCTGTCGTCATACAAAGACCATCCTTCCATCGGCAATAGCACAAGTAAGAACCTGCTCATTATATCATTCCAATTTCATAGATGGGATCATACTTGGAAGAACAACGCCATCACGCATAGAAATTTTTGAATTTTCTTGTGCGTTCTTGACTTTGAAGAGCATTTAGTCGAAAATACGTTCTATAGATAGAGAGTTAAAAAAGGTGGGAGGGAATAGCATAAGGCCACTTTTACAACAGGGTAAAAATGGTTTGACCAGATTCTGGGATAGCTTTCAGAACGGTTACGTATGCTACGATACCAGTATGAAAACATTCTGCCATACGCTCTTGCTTATTTTCTGCCTGAGCCTGTTGAGTTCATGCTCAACAACACTATCACCTCAGGCAACCAAAACAGCGCCAACCCTGAATATGTGTAAGCCAACAGGGGGCATACATACCGCTATCACACCAGGCCTCTTTCCGGCGGCGAAGGGGGAGTGGCCGATGTTTCGAGGCAATATAACGCGTAGTGGCTCGGCTCCTATTGGAGGAAGCAAGCTATCGTTGGCATGGTCGTATTGTACGGGAGCGCCAATCTCCTCCTCCCCAGTCGTCCACGCTGGTATTGTATATATCGGCTCATTGGACGATACTCTAACGGCTCTGGATATACATATGGGAAAGATAGTGTGGCAGGTGCAGGGCAGTGCAAATTTCTATAGCACGCCCGTCATACAAGATGGAGTCGTGTATGCAGCAACGTTAGATGGACTGTACGCTATCGATGCAAAGACGGGATTTGTACACTGGCATATCCCTATTGAAGCAAACGGAGGAAGATTCTGGTCATCGCCAGTTGTTGCGCAAGGATTAGTAGTCATTGGCATAGCCGCCAGTTTCAGTGAGAAGCCAGCAGTGGCTGGACGTATCCTGGCCTTTGATGCGAAAACAGGGAAAGTACGTTGGCGCACATACACACTGGCAAAGAAAGCAGCCAAAGGAGGCGTATGGAGTTCTCCCGCCATCGATAAAACGCGAGGTACTGTCTATGTGGCAACGGGTGATCCAGACGATGGCGTACAGGCTTTATCTCTGCGCGATGGACACCTGCTGTGGCACTGGCGTTCGGTAACGCGGGATGTGTCCGATACGGATGTGGGGGCAGGGCCATTGCTCTACACAGATCGACAAAACAAGCGACACGTCGTAGTGGGCGGTAAAAATGGTGTAATCTATAATCTGGATGCCGCCAATGGAAAAGTTTTATGGCAAATGCACATCGGAGATGCGATCTTCAGCTCACCAGCTTTTTCCAATGGGGTACTCTATACCGTGGGAACCTTCCTGAATCGGCGTGCGATCAGCATTGCCCTGGATGCACAAACGGGGAGTATACACTGGAAACATCCCATCCCAACGATGATCTACGCTTCCCCTGTGATTAGCGGGCAAACGCTCTACCAACCTACAGGAAATGGCTTTGGGCCTGGCGGAGGTGGTATTGAAGTGATCAACGCGAAAGATGGACAGGTACTGCAAAACATGGACATCCATAGCACAAGCAACTCTTCGCCAGCATTGCTCTCTTCGTGGTTGTTTATTGGTGCTCAGAATGGGAATCTGTACGCATTCACGAGGTCAAGTCCTTGATGCTCTGGCTAGAAATCAGGGGAAACAGGCAACCAGACCAGATTGCCTGTTTGATTATAAAAGAGAGAATGGGTATGCTGCAAATGCCTACTTCACGTCAATTTTAAAGGGTACCGACATAATAAACAGAGCACACATCTGGCCTGGTTTACAGATCGGTCGCCCACTAAAATTGAGTTGAGCGCTGCCTGTTTTTTGAGCGACAAAGCGCCAGATGCACGCATTATTCGTCTTAAAAGCATATCCCGCAGGCGTTTGTAGTTGCAGAACTCCTTGAGGGGCTGCCGGCTCACTCCATTTATGACCAAATGGTAAACGAACTTCGATCACGTCTCCACTATGGGCAGTGATCATTGTATTAGCATCAGAAGGTTGTAGTATCACATTTGCCTGTGCTGGTGTATTGTCTACTACTATATCGCTGGGACAACCATGCACACTCCCAAACCCTTTTACCGTCGTTGGAACTGGCGTAGCAGCGGGAGTAGAAGTGGCCGCACCACCTGCGCCAGTGCTTGCCGCACCACAGCCAGCAAACGCAAAGACCATTATACATAAAGCAAACAGGCTCAGAGGAATTAGAGCACGCTTCTGTATTGAATAATTTGTAGACATTTATGAACTCCTTTTTAGTTACTCTCTCTTTAAGGTACCGTCACTGTCAAGACGCTAATATAAAGAGAAAAGTTCCCATACACTACTATAATTTCCCGTCACCGTATAAAGCAGAAATACAGAAAGAAACTCTAGCTTCTAAGCTAGCTTCTAAGCAGATTTGCCAACGGTGGCCAACATCACCAGGAGTTCCTCCGTATCGAGGAGAAAGCGATGCCTGGGAACGATCTGATGCACCAGGCCAAGCCGCAATGCTTCTTGAGCATTGAGCGTCTCGCCATTTTGTACCAGGCGATTCGTTGTTTCGCGCCCTATCATAGCAGGCAGGCGCATTGAGATGGCATTGGGAAAGATTTTCGCATTCACGGCGGGCAGACGAAACATAGCATCCTCACGCGCAATTATAGTATCGCAAAGGGAAGCCAGCTCGCAGCCAGGGCCAAATACACTTCCCTTCAAAAGAGCAGTTGTGGGAATACGATGAAGGTGCAATTCATCAAAGGCGATCTCTGTATTTCTAGCCATGTGGAGCAGTTCGGCTCGTTGTGCCTCTGAGTCATCGGGAAGATCAACACCTGCACAGAAACCCTGGTCGCCCATTCCAGTAACCACAATCAAGTGAGGGGCCAGCTTTATAGCTTGCTTGAGAGAGAGGGTTAACTTTTCCAACATTGCGACGGTTAATGCATTGAGGGGGGGGCGGTCTAGGAGAAGCCAGAAAATATTATTACGCAGGTGAACGTGGATATCGGACATGCTATACTATCCTCTCGTCCTTATTTCAATTGAAGCAACAGGGCATTGATAGTATAGCACGTCTATATAAATTCGTGAGCTAGATTCCCATAATCTTGTAGATATATTGGCGCGTCTCGGCGGGCAAGAAATTCATCCAATTTGCACCACCAGCAGCAACCGCGTATTGCACTGTGCCACCACCAGCGTTATAGGCTGCAAGCGCCATAGCGTAGTTTCCATTATACTGCTTTGCGTAGTTAGCCATGTAACGGGCCGCACCAGCAAGCGCTGAAATCGGATTATAAGGGTCGATCCCCAGGCCAGCCGCCGTTGCAGGCTCAAACTGAGCAATGCCGACAGCTCCGGCGGGCGAATACGCCTGTGGATTGAACCCACTCTCAGCCTGGATCTGGCGTACAAAATAGTCGGGACTGATCCCATTCGCAATCGCATCCTGGCGTGCAATCGCGACATAAGCACTGGTTGAGAGTGCCATATATGGCAATGCCGCATTAGTAGTATTAGTGGTAGTAGTAGTTTGAGCGGAAGTAGTCTGAGCAGGATTGGCG
>JACDAE010000797.1 GCA_013695595.1 Ktedonobacteraceae bacterium
CCCCTTACCCCTACTGGTGCACCATTCATTCTGCTTCTCCATCGTCAGAGATTCTCTGTTTTCTCTCCCTACTATACTGAATGAAACAGCTAGTCAAAAACGCACCATTCAATCAGGAGGGAGAACATGGCATCGTCATCACAAGAATTACCGCATCCTCGCCTGCTTTACGCAATTAGAATATGGCTCATCGTGATTGTAAGCCTCCTTTTCCTCTTGAATATCTGTGGTGGCTTGTTAGAACTCCTTCTGGAAGATTATCAAAATGAGATGGAGAGGACGACAATTATGACTGCACATGATCTCGATACCCTCCTTTCCTCTATGATCGATCAAGAGACCGGCTTGCGCGGATATATTACGACCACCGATCCTAATTTTCTCGAACCATTCTACCAGGGGCGAGAAGCATACATTGATACAATGCCTCATTTAAAAATACTTTTACAAAAGGGCTTTTTTGAAAATACCAGGGGCGCTTTTTCACATTTCTATTCATTAACTGAACAATGGTATAACACCTTTGCGGTACAACAGATACATCTGATGCATACGAAAAATTATATAGAAGCAAGGTCCTTAAAAGATGCTCTGATTGGAAAAGCTATTTTTGATAAGTTCCGAGCAGCAACAAGAGAACTTGAAAATATTATAAATGAGGATAGTAACGTTCTTCGTCAGACGATAAGGATTTTCAAAACTGCAACGATCATTACAGTTATAAGCGCAACGCTCTTTTTACTTTCACTTATCTGGCTTATCGCACAGCGAAACTTTAACATGATTGGGAAACAACTCAAAATTCTCCTTACCACTATGGCTACTTACAAGCAGGGTGAATATCATATCCGCATGCAATCCATGCGTCATAAAGAATTTCAAATCTTTGCGCAAGGTTTCAATGATATGATGGCTATCATTGAAAGGCAGCAGCATAAACTTCAACACAGTGAACAAAACTTTCGCTCACTTGCGGACGCACTACCTCAGATCGTCTGGACAGCAAACCCCGATGGCAACCTTGACTATTACAACCAGAAGTGGTTTGACTATACCGGCATGACGCTTGAACAGACACAAAGTTGGGGCTGGGAACCAGTTTTGCATCCCGATGATCTCCAAAAATGTGTGGATGTATGGACCCAGGCGTTCACTACAGGAGAGAGCTATCAGACTGAATATCGCTTTAAACGCGCATCCGACGGCATGTATCGCTGGCATCTAGGACGTGCACTCCCACAACGCGATGCCACGGGCACTATTATCAAATGGTTTGGTACGGGTACAGATATTGAAGATTTAAAAGAGGCAGAGCAGATGCTTATCCAGGCGATTCAAGATCAACATAATTTTGTCTCGACGGTCGGCCACGAATTCCGCACCGCACTCACCAGCATTCAAGGCTTTAGCGAACTCCTAAGCGCTGAGGACTTCGAGCAAGAACAGGTAAAAGAGTATGCGCAAGATATTCACACTGATGCGTGCCGACTCCATCGTATGATTGATGACCTGCTCGATCTGGAGAAAATGGAATCAGGCAGAGTTCTCCTGGAAGCGGAAGACCTGGACTTTATACAACTTACTAAAGAAGTTGTAGAACGCATGAATACTATTTCCAGCGAACATGAAATTGAATTCATGCACGATAAAAATCTCCCCCAGATACAAGGCGATAAAGATAAGTTAACTCAGATATTGTATAATCTACTCTCGAACGCGCTAAAGTACTCTCCACAAGGAGGAAAAGTCCTCCTTGAAGCAAACGTTGAGAATGCACAAATCCACGTTTGTGTGGAGGATCAGGGTATTGGTATCCCTAAAGAAGCTTTAGAAGCCATCTTTCATCCCTATAATCGCGTTCATGCCAAGGATATGCGTTATATTAAAGGGACAGGCCTGGGATTGCCAATCGTACGTCGCCTCGTCGAACTGCATGAAGGACACATCTGGGCCGAAAGTGTGCAAGGACAAGGATCGACCTTCCACTTTATCCTGCCTATAAAAAAGACCGCACGACTCATACATTAGCGTAGGAGTATGGGCCTACCCTTATACCAATCTAGTATAAATCGTGCTATTATAAAATGGATCAAGCAACTTACTTTTATAGCCGCAATAAAAAACGAAAAGCGCCCCATGGCTCGAAAATTGAGCGCAAACATGAAAAAAAGCCCTATTTTTTACGTGTTATAAGACATGGCAGCAATGTAATCTTTATTGCGCAACTGAGAAAGCACCCAATATAATGGCGATTCTACAGACACCCCATGCCCACGAGATACCACCTTCACCGACTCCCGGCAGGCGCTCCGGGTGGCGGCTAGCTCTTTTGAGCGTGCTCCTCTCCGTATCAATAACATTCAATATCTATTTCTTATTTACCGCTCCCCCCAGCGATACTCCCAATCATCCTTTTGTAATGCTCTGGCTGCTCAGCTTCATTCCCTATTTAGCGGCCTGCGTTATTGTGCTGGTGATGAAGCCACAGGTTGGATGGCGTAGATGGGTTGAACTCGGCCTCATTGTGGTAGGCGCTCTTACGTTGCGTGCAATCTTACTCCCCGTGCTGCCAGATCTCTCACGCGACTCCTGGCGCTATCTATGGGATGCGCGTGTGACATTGCATGGGTATAGCCCCTACACCCTTGCACCAGGCGATCCTCTCTACGCTTCCTTGCGCGACTTCATCTATGATAATAGTCGCTTCCGCAGCGTGCCCACCATCTATCCACCAGGCGCCCAGGCAATCTACCTATTGAGCTATCTCATCGCACCAAGTAACCTGTTTGTATTGAAGGGCATCTTTGTAGGCTTCGATGTAATCACCTGCGTCGTACTGGCAGTGCTGTTACAGCGCAAGGGGCTGGATATGAGCCGCTGTATCATCTATGCCTGGTGCCCTCTACCAATCATTGAATTTGCGATTCAGGGCCACCTTGATGCCCTGACCATTACATTTACGGTACTGGCAATTCTCTGCGCGAGTGCCTCCTGGCGCGGTAGCCGCATCGTCACGGGCTTCCTTATCGCCATGGCAACGCTCACAAAGCTCTATCCCATCATCTTGCTGGTCGTGATTGTACGACGGCGGGATTGGGCGCTCCTCACGACCTGTTTCGTCACCATCATTCTTGCCTATACTCCTTACTTGATCCTGGGACATGGGCAGGTGCTTGGCTTCTTCAGTGCATACGCAAACGAACAAACCCCTAACGCTGGCCTGACCCAGTTCATCATTGTGTGGATAGAGCACCAGTTCCTGCTGGACAAAGCCATTGGATCGATCATCATATACATTCTTGATGCGATTCTGGCCGTTACCGTCTCTTTTGCAGTTCTTCGCCTGCGCTGGCAAGAGCGTATAAGTATGGACGCGGCAACCTTCATCGTCTTCGGCATGGTCTTCGCTGCTTCCTCCCATATTTTTCCCTGGTACGCCGCTGCGTTTCTCCCCTGGATCGCAATACAAATCGGTCCTCTGGGAATACAATGGGGTGGCTTTAAAAAGCTGCGCACTATCCGCTGGAGCAGTTTCCGCCGCCTACGCATCCATTGGAGTGGTTTTAAAAAGCTGCGCACTATTCGTTGGAGCAGCTTTCGTCGTTCGCGTATACAGTGGAGTGGCCTGTATAATCTCAATACAGGGAGTCTGGCAACGCTTGTCATGTGGTATTTTACCTGTGGTACCGTCACTGCCTATTTCAACGACTGGAATACTTACTATCAGCGTATCTATGGCATAACCCTGCTGGGGCTGAGCGTAGCCATCATCATAGGCATTATGCAAAATAAATATACTTTAAATAGTGAGAGACGAGAGCAGAGTAATGCGTTTCGTGTAAAATGGGTTGTAGGCGGAATATTTAGATTCATCCCTGGAAGGCGCGGAAAAACCGGGTAGGGGCATCACCTTGCGTGCGCCC
>JACDAE010000799.1 GCA_013695595.1 Ktedonobacteraceae bacterium
GTTCTATACTATGCAAGCAGGTGTAGCCTATCCCTCGTCGGATTCTTTTCAGGCAACATCACGAGGATTGGAGTATCTCACGAACTACCAGTTGCCGAATATTACGCTCTTTATTGGACTCTTTACAGCGCTGATCTTCCTCATCGCCTCAGGTAGCTTCCTCTACTTCAGGCTCTATACCGTGCTCACCGAACGGAAAGAACAATATCGAGCGATAGCGAAGATTGGTCTGACGATGTCCGAGATGAGCAAAAGTGTGACTATCCAGGTTGTGATCTTGTTTTTCGCGCCATTTCTGACAGCGATCCTGAATGTCGGGGTTGCGATGATCGTGATGAAGAACAATATGCATGCAGGTGCACAGGTGTTGTGGCCGACGCTGGATACGATTGGCCTTTTTCTAGCAATTCAACTCATCTACTTCTTGATTGTACGTGTGCAATACCTGACGCAGATGAAACAAGCACTGGTTTAAGAGCCTGTTTGAAAAGGTTACAGAGCAGCTAACCGACGGAGCAATCTGGAAATCGGTTTGGATGGAGCGTATGGATCACGCAATCTTACAAAGATGTAAGCTTTATGTAAGCAAAATCGATAGCATCGTCCCTTCTCTTCTGGTATCCTCTTATCAATGAACAACACTGATGATTTGAATACGTCCCTGCTGGACACCATGCCACCGGATCTGATCGCGATGACGCTCGTGGATGATCCGAAGAACTGAACAAGAAAGAGGAACCATCTCATGCAGATCTATCATATACTCCCAACCGTCCCTTTGACCACGACCACGAAAGAGACCCTGCTCCAGCATGTTGCACGTTCACTGACCGAGTGGAGACGCACGGCGATCGTACATCTGCCAACGCAGTTGCTTCCCCCAGACCAGCTAGAAATCTTAGATGCTGCCGAGCAGGCCTATGTGGACACCTTCACGATCCAGGCAACCGAGTGGACTCTCGCGCACGGATAATGCACTTTAAAAAATTGATGTGGATATTATTATGATGGACCACAATGCTATTTTCCCACACTACAGGTATCCGGATTATTTTTTTAAACAGAAAGGCCTCTCCTGAAACTCCCACTCTGCGCTTGCCCAGAATAAAACATTGTTCCATACGTAACTTCTCCTTAACATTGCGTTAAATTACATATGGTATATTTAGTATGGTGCCATTTGTAAAAACCATTCCTTTCCGTTGTACTTCTTTACTATGTCGAGGAGTTTTTGTCATGAAGACAACTTTCCAATCTCTTTCTTGTCGCTCAAATTTTGTGGTGGGAACACTGGCCTGTCTGCTGATCTTGATTGCCACACTGACCGTTAATGGTTCCCTGAGCACAACCAAAACCCATGCGGCAACGACGTTGCCAACTCCCAGTCATGTGGTGATTGTCATCGAAGAAAATCATGCCTATAACAGCATTATCGGTTCCAGTAGCGCCCCCTACATTAATTCTCTGGCTAACACTGGCGCTCTGTTCACCAATTCCTTCGCGATCACCCATCCCAGCGAGCCCAATTATTTAGCACTCTACTCTGGTTCCACACAGGGGATTAGCAACGATTCGTGCCCACACACCTTCTCCGGTCCCGACCTGGGCGGTGAACTCATTAATGCAAGCCTGACCTTTCGTGGCTATTCCGAGGGGCTGCCCTCCGCTGGCTCGACCGTCTGTACGTCTGGCAGCTATGCACGTAAACATAATCCCTGGTCGAACTTCACTGATGTGCCGTCCAGCGCCAGTCTGCCCTTTAGCAGTTTTCCCAGCAATTTCAACACCCTGCCAACGGTTTCCGTTGTTGTCCCCAACCTGCAAAACGACATGCACGACGGAACGATTCAGCAGGGCGATACCTGGTTGCAGAATAATATCAATTCTTATGTCCAGTGGGCACAGAACAACAATAGCCTGTTGATCGTGACCTGGGATGAGGATGATAGCTCGCAGAGCAACCAGATTCCCACCATCTTCGTCGGACCAATGGTTAAAACAGGCCAGTATAGTGAGCAGATCAATCACTACAATGTTCTGCGCACCCTGGAAGATATGTACGGCCTGCCCGCCGCCAACAACAGCTCAAGCGCTTCTGCGATCACTGATGCCTGGCAGTCCACGACCCCAACACCAACACCTACCTCAACCAATACGCCAACGCCGACTCCCACGTCATCACCGACTCCAACTCCAACACCCACAAATACGCCGACTCCGACTCCTACGAATACGCCGACCCCTACGCCAACGCCCAATCCGGGTAGCAACATCGTAGCGAATACGAGCTTCGACGTGGGGGTCACGCCATGGCTAGAGTCCAGTTCCGGTGGCTCTGAGATCATCGGTACGAGCAAGCCACATACCGGCACGAAGAGCGCACACCTCTGCGGCTACAACAATTGTAATGACCAGATCTGGCAAAGCGTTACTGTGCCCGGTTCGTTCACCACAGCAACGTTCAGCTACTGGACATACATTGCGACCACCGAGACAAGCGCGACGAAATGCTATGACCATTTCTCCGCCAAACTGCGTACCAGTAGTGGCGTCGACATTACCACGGTTCAGCAGCAGTGTAACATCAATGCCCACGGCTGGACGCAATTCAGCGTGAACGTGACTACATCATTAAATGCCTACAAAGGTCAGACCATCCAGGTCTACTTCCAGGGCACGACCGACTATACCCTGCCGACGGACTTCTACGTGGATGACGTGGCTCTGAGCATTGCTTAGCCCATCCCCTTTGAATAATGTCTATAGGAAGCCTGTAGCTCTAGTTGTTTGAGCTACAGGCTTCAGGGATACGTGATAGCCATATTTCTCCAAAGGCCTTGTGAAGGAAGCATCACGGGTGGAACTTCTCTCCTCTTGCCAGCATTTCTACAAACTGTTGAATACGCGTCGCACGCGTCTCGGCTTTCCTGGCGGTCTGGACCCTGAAGAGAATAGCATAGCGGTTCACGCTGTTCAGCGTAAGAAAGAAGGCGAGCGCCTGAGGATTTTTGTCGAGTGCTTCCTGCAAATCGTCTGGCACGCTCGCCTTACTCTGACTGGCGTAAGCTGCCTCCCAGCGGCCATCTGCCTGCGCCAATTCGACCTGACGCAGGCCAGACGGCTGCATTCTTCCAGCCTCGATCAGTGTCGTGACTTTGTTGCAGTTAATCTGTGACCAGATGCTCTTCGTGCGGCGCGAGGTGAACTTCTGGAGCCAGTAGTGCTCGTCAAATGCAGCCTTCTGACCATCAATCCAGCCATAGCAGAGCGCCCCCTCCAGTGCTTCCGCATACGAAATAGAGAGAACGCCAGCGGACTTTTTGGCGATTTTGAGCCAGATGCCCGTTGGATCGGCGCAATGCTCCGCAAGCCACGATTCCCAGTCTTGTTGGGTCGCAAACCCTCTAATTGGCAATTCCTCTGAACTTTTCATATCTCTAGTATACGCTAGAAGCGGGGAGAACAAAAGACCTATAATTTCCTGGGTCTCCGTCCTTCAGAGGGGAAACGCTGGGAGAAGATGAGGGGCGTCACCTCAATACCGTTCAGATAAAAAGAAGAGGCGGCAATAGTAGGGGTAAGGGG
>JACDAE010000004.1 GCA_013695595.1 Ktedonobacteraceae bacterium
GTGCTAACTGTTCCATTTGTTCCCATTCAGCTTGCCGTGCTCTCACCATCTCACGTTGATACTTGCTTAACATATTGTAACCCGTGATAAATAGGAGGATGCTGCTGAGGAAGACCAGGATGAGTGAGGTAGCAACTATTTGCTCTGTCATCTTGAGTTGAGCAGTACGTTTAATACTCTCTTGATGATCGGTATTCAACTCGGTCTGCAATCTCGTGCTCAGGACGATGGCGAGTGGATTGACTTGACTATTATAGAACGATCTGGCTCGTGTATCGTGTATATCAACCATGTAAAAGAACTGGTATGTACGTAAGATATAAAACTTGTGTGCTTGTAAGAGCGAAGCAGTCAGAGCATGATCACTTGCATCTCCCCGCTCAGCGAGTATGTAAAAGATAGCATTCAATGCATCTGCATCTGCATTATAGTTATTTTTATTATAATCACCTGGATTGAGATAGTACTCATCAGAGACGCCGTCCTCGGAGCGTGCCAGATAACGTGCTTGTTGATATAAATCTTCGATGTGCACCGCTTCATTCACCTGATCATTCATACGCCAGATAATGATGAAAGACCCGATGGAAGAACCCAGGAGGACGAGTATGATAATAGTGAGGCCAACGATGGCAACAGGTTTTTTCAAATAGAGGCATTTCATCGATAGGTTCTCTTTCTCAATCGAACTACACTGGCAAGCGTAACAATGTAATATATCTTTAAGAAATATCATCGGCTCTATTCTGATATTGATATCCCTCAGATGGGGGATTTTTTTGAGCATCGTCTTTGAGAAGCAAGCTTTATAGATTTTGCACGCTACCAGGGGACCGGTATTTCTTGTCTCTTTTCCCGGACTGGCAAACGTACTACAAACAGGTTTAACACAACCAGAAAACCCGTAAAGGCATGTTGACCATGTTCCTATTTATTTCTATACCCGTTGTGGCTCGCACGATCCTGATTGCATCGATCACTCTTCTGACCTTGTTAGGCATTATGACGCGCCCTCTGAAATTGAATGAAGCCATATTCGCCCTTGTCGGTGCTGGCTTACTCCTGCTTCTGGGGCTAATTAAGCCGGTGGATGCAGTGGCGACGCTCTTTAGCGATTGGAATACTTTCATCTTTTTTCTTGGATTAATGAGCCTATCTGCACTGGCAGAGGTTGCGGGCTTTTTCGATTGGCTGGCAGTATTGGCGGCACGACTGGCAGGAAATAGTTCGCGCCGCCTGTTCCTGAATACATTTCTACTCGGTAGTCTTATCTCGATGTTTCTTTCTAACGACGCAACTACGTTGATTCTCACTCCTATCGTCTATACGCTGGTAACACGGCTACGCCTGCCCGTGCTCCCCTTCCTCTTTGCCTGCACGTTTATTGCTGACACCGCGTCGTTCCTGTTGCCCGTGAGCAATCCAATCAACATTATTGTGACCTCGCGTTTCCCGTTGGACCTGTTTACGTTTTTGCGCCTGCTCCTGTTGCCATCCCTGGTGGTAATTGGTATCAATGTGGGCGTGTTTTTCCTGCTCTACCGTCGCCAGTTGCAGGGACAATTTGATATCAAACGCCTGCCTGCAATGGAGACCGTGATCAAGAGTAAAAGCTATTTTCGCTATACGTGTACGGTGTTAGGTCTGGTTGCAGTCGCTTATATCGTGGCCTCGGCGTTGCAGTTGCCGCTCTCTCTGGTTGCGTTGAGTGGTGCATTGCTGCTCTTTATTGGAGCATTACGCTGGAAGCAGACCACAGTGCGTGCTGTGAGTCAGCAGATATCCTGGTCTATTTTCGGTTTTATTGCGGGTATGTTTATCGTTGTACGTGCCCTGGAGGGGAGCGGATTGACGGCGGCGTTTGGACAATTGTTAGTGCGTTTCTCTGGTCATACCACTTTTGGGGCTGTCATGGTGGGCACGGCGGGAGCAGCTTTAGGAACCAATTTAATTAACAATGTACCAATGGCAGTTGTACTCAATTCAGCATTGGGTAGTGTGTCGCATGTGACACCGTCGACGCACCTGGCTTTGGTGGCTGCAACGATCTTTGGCTGCGATCTCGGACCCAATCTGACGACGGTGGGTTCACTGGCGACAGTGCTCTGGTTGCTTATTTTGCGCCGCCGCAACATCGATGTGTCGGGTCTGGATTATTTCAAGGTGGGTGTTATTGTAACTCCCCTCATGCTGGTTGCGGGAGCATTGACGATCTGGTTATTATTACTATGAATTGCCAGGGAGGATAAAGCCATGCGTGTACTGTGCTGCCTGGATGGGCAAAACATTGAACAGATCAGCGGTGCCGTCACCTCATTTTTGTCCACAGAAGGACTTGAGATGGGTTTGCTCTATGTCGTTGATAGTGCGCCGCAGACAGATATGGAACGCCAGCGCGGACGTTTGCTACGTTCGCGTGAGCTTGCCGGATCGCGTCTTGAGCAGATGCATCAGGCCGAGCAAGAGGCGGCGCAGACGATTTTTGCAGAGGGAAAACGCTCCTTTGCGGATGCCGAGACGCTCTTGCGCGAGGGGCGTCCGGAGCGTGAGATCGTCAATGGGGCCGCTGAATGGGGTGCTGACCTGATTATTCTCTGCCCACGCTCTTCTCAGGATCGTAATCTGGAATTGGGGCCAAAGTCTGTTGGGCATGTCGCACGCTTCGTCCTGGATCACGCCCCCTGTCCGGTGTTGCTGGTACGCTTGCAGGCACGAGGGCAGTTTCCCATTGATCCCGAACCACCGAAGCCGAAGCATCATTAGGGTGTAGCATTGGCGTTTTATGATTTTCCTCCTCTGGCAAGGATAACCGCTTTTTTCTTTTTGAGGCTACCTGGACCACCCGATAGTCCTGTTTTTTGTGCAGAGCAGATTGACAGAGAGCTTCTAGCATGTTATATGTTTTATTAGTTTTGATGAATGATCATTGAAACACATCACACGAAGAACCATCAAGTTTCAGGAAGAAGACACTGTGATGCGCAGTAAAAAGCCTTCCGTGACTTGTTGAAAAAAACACCATGAAATCGTGTGATATACTTGTCTATCATACAAAAAAGAGAAAGCCAGATGAAAAGCAAAGGATGCTTGAAGCTGGATACTCGGATTTGCCGGGTATGAAAGTAGTCGATAAGGATGTAATATGGTCGCATGGACGTGACCTTGCATGGATGCGGCCGGGTCGTTTCATGTTATTTCATGAACGCGACAATTGCATCCTCCCAAAGGAGGGTAGAATGCACTATCACACAGAGGGGAAACTCCAGAACACCTGGCACACGACCTGGATCACGAATACTAGCGTCAACAGCCAGAGCTTAATCCGTACCGTTTACAGTAGCCCGTACGTGATCACGCGTGATCGCGTCCCCAATCTGAAATAACATCGTTATCTGACGCATCAGGGCCGACCGGAGGAGACCGGTCGGCCCTTTATTTGTGCCTTCCCAGCAATAACTTGTTTTTCCTTCTCTGTCAGGCTCTATCATTGTGCACTCTAATATGTACTTTACCCACCTTACAGCGAATCCACACATCAGCCATGTCCGGTCCAGCTATATGAGAGTTCTTAACTGGCTTGCTTGTATACCCATTCTGGTAATAGGCAAGGGCATCATGGACATGCAAGGTCTTTTCGCCCACATGGAGAAGAAGCGGATTACCCCATGTATGCACACCTCGTACGAAGTTATAGACGTGACGAGCGGTCCAATCCTCAGCCGAGATCGCAAAATCTTCTTCGCAGGGGAAAGGATGATAACTGCTCTTTTCCTTCTCTTGCGGGGTACGTGTGATCTGTCCAGCCGAGAGGCTCCAGACGGTACATGCCAGAAGCGTTTTACCCAGTTGGATACATTGCCATTCCAGGGTATCGTAGCTGATCCCATCTGGCACAGGAAGCGGCTCCTGCGCAAGAATATCGCCGCTATCCATATCTTCATCGATCAGGTGGATCGTGACACCGGTGTTTTTGTCTCCCTGGTGAAAGGTCCAGAAGAGCGGAACTGGACCCCGATTGGCCGGGAGCAATGCTGGATGCACATTCAAGCATCCCAGTGTGGGTAGATCGATAATAGCGCGCGGGATGCGCAGCGAGAAACAGGCGACGCAGATAACATCGGGCTGATAAGCGACCAGTGTAGCCACTGTTTCAGGATCAGCCAGGCGCTGCACCTCCCATACTGGAAGCTCGCGTGCCCAGGCCGTCTGGAGTATCGATGAGTGCTGAGATGCATTTGCAAGCGGCAGGATTGTGCGCATGAAGCGTGGCCGCTCCCGACGTTGAATTGCTGGTGGCTTGCTTCCGGGAAGAGGAGATGCTGGGATGATAACGGCGGCCACTTCTATCCCACTGTCGAGCAAGGTAGTAAGGAATGGCGCGGAGAAGTTGCCCTGCATGCCAAAGAAGAGTACACGTGGGGGATGCTGCTTTGATACGATGTTTGACACAACACTTTCCATCAGGTAGTATTACCTTAATATTGGGTGCATTATTCAGGAGTTTAACTATGGCACGCATGGTCTATTGTGTCAAATTGGGACGCGAATTGCCAGGGCTGGAGAGGCCACCATTTCCAGGCGAGCTGGGACAGCGCATCTACGAAAATATCTCTAAACAGGCGTACGATATGTGGCAGGCCGAAAGCACGAATGTCATTAACGAGCGCGGCCTCAGCATGGGCGATCCCGAGGCGCGCAAAGTTTTGCGCCAGGAGATGGAGAAGTTTTTCTTTAGTAGTCCAAAGCAACCGGCAGGTCAGGGGGCCACGCGTGCTATAGGGACAGCCAAAGGGCCGCGCCTCGTCTTTTGCGCCAAGCTTGGACGAGAACTCCCAGGTCTGGCCAGGCCACCTATGCCCGGAGAGTTGGGACAGCGCATCTATGAGCAGATCTCCCAACAGGCGTACGATATGTGGGAAGCGCAACGAACGCTGATCATCAACCATTATGGACTGAATCTGGCTGATCCGGAGTCGCGCAAGATTCTCCGCGAACAGATGGAGGAGTTCTTCTTTGGCTCGGACGCACAGATGCCCGAAGGCTGGACTCCTGAGGCAGTGGGTGCGGGAGCTTCGAGTAAGGATGGTGGAGCACCATCAAGCAAAGGTGGCGGTGGAGCACCATCGAGTAAGGGTGGAGGCGGCGGAGCTGCACAACGCAAATGAGAACACGTGGAGATATCCTGCTCATTTCATGTTATGAACTCGGCCATCAGCCCTTTCATCTGGCGTCTCTCTCGGCCATGCTGCGCCAGGATGGATACCAACCCGTCTGCGTTGATACTGCGGTAGGGACATTGTCCGATGAGGCGATTCAACGAGCACGCTTTGTGGCAATCTCAGTCCCTATGCACACAGCCTTGCGCCTGGGCGAACGGGTCGCGCAACGCATTCGGGCACTTAATCCCCAGGCTCATATCTGCCTCTATGGCCTCTATGCATTGCTGAACGCTGATCACCTGCTGGAGAAGACAATTGATGCCGCGATCGGTGGTGAGTACGAAGTCCCATTGCTGAAGCTCGTGCATGCGCTTGAGGAGCAGGGTGAGCTGGTTGCGGTGCCGGGGGTACATACGCGCGAAGTGAAGAGTGGACCGTGGATACAGCGCACACCATTTATTGTACCGGAGCGCAGGTCGTTGCCTCCGCTTGCACGCTATGCTCGCCTGGAGTGGGGAGACGAATGGCGTGTTGTTGGATACACTGAAGCCACGCGCGGCTGTAAACATACTTGTCTGCATTGTCCCATAACTCCAATTTATGGAGGACGTTTTTTCGCGGTACCAGTCGACATTGTGCTGGCCGATATCCGTGCCCAGGTCAAGCGAGGAGCACGTCATATTACCTTCGGCGATCCCGATTTCCTCAATGGACCCACCCATGCGTTACGTATTGCGCGTGCTCTGCACCAGGAGTTTTCCGACCTCACCTTCGATGCTACCATCAAGATTGAGCATCTTTTGAAGCATCGGGACTTGCTCCCAGAATTGCGAGAGCTTGGCTGTATCTTTGTCGTTTCCGCAGTTGAGTCGTTGAATGACGTCGTACTTGAGCGTTTGCAGAAGAACCACACGGGTGCGGATGTGAATACAGCATTTGAGGTCATGGAGCAGGTCAATATCTCGCTCCGTCCATCACTGTTACCCTTTTCTCCGTGGGAGACGTTAGATACCTACATCGAATTATTGAACTTCTTTGAATTGCATCACCTGATTGAGCATATCGACCCTGTACATCTTTCAATTCGCCTGCTCATTCCGCCGGGTTCGGCGATCCTGGATATTCCCGATAGCGTGCAGTGGCTTGAAGAACTTGATGCCGCAGGCTATACCTATCGCTGGCGTCATCCTGATCCACGTATGGATGCGTTGCACCAGAGCGTCTCCGTTTGCGTCGAGCAGGCGCAAGGGTGCGAGACAGATCCCGTCGAAACATTTTTCTCCATCAAAGCATTGGCACTGGCTGCCCGCAACGAGGGTTTCTTGATCGAGCAGGCAGTTCAGCAATATGGTGAGCGCAAGGTGTTGCCTCATTTGAGCGAGTCCTGGTTCTGTTGCGCAGAACCAACGCAGAGCCAGTTGGTCGTTCATGGGTAGGGCGTCACTTCGTATCCAATAAACGTAATGTCGTAAATACGGTAGGGACCCGGTTCTACCG
>JACDAE010000023.1 GCA_013695595.1 Ktedonobacteraceae bacterium
AAAACACGCACGATATCAACAAAGCGAGCGCCGTAGGCGCGAGGAAAGCGAGAATTAAATAGCCCTGCAAATAAGAGGTTGATACTTGACGAGTACGCTCTGTTTGCGTACTATGAAGGTAGAAGGAAGGGAGTAAATCATGCAACAAGACTTTCTGGTTGAGAGTCGTAGCTATAACCAGGTTCTACGAGGATCCTGGCGTACATATAAACTCGATGAGGGGTTGCGGCTTGGCAATGAAGAGGTTTCAGAGACGGCGAGCGATGCTTTGCGCTTCTGGTTACCTGCTGGTACTCCAATGCATTGGGCGACGGGAACGCGTTCATTGCGTAACAATTGTCTGCAAATATTCTGGCCGCAGCGCTGGTATATGCTTAGTGCCTTTTATAATAATCGAATGCTCATGCATACTTATGCTATGGTTATACAACCTGCAACTATACAGTTGGACCGTTTATCCTATACCGACCTTGATTTAAGCGTCCTGGTGAAGCCGAATCTCTCCTACGAGGTCTTAACACAGGCCGAATTTGAGCAGATGGCCGATCTTTTTCAGTACAGCGAAGAGGTACGTATAGGCGCATTAATGGCATTACGCACGTTAACGAGCACGGTTCAGCATAGTATTGGCATTTTTGCATCTGTGCCATCTGAACTGCGTCAAACTGATTTTAATCTTGCTCATTGTGGCGATTAGCTGGCGAAGGGAGCGATTTCGTGCCGAAGCGCATTGATCATGTAGCCATTATCGTACGCAATATTGAGCAGGCTCTTGTTTTTTATCGCGATACATTAGGCATACAGCCCGGCGAGATCAAAGAGGTGCCGAGCGAACAGGTGCGGATCGCTTTTCTGCCCATGGGTGGCCCTGGCGGGAGCGAGATCGAGTTGATCGAGCCTACTTCTCCTGACACCAGTGTTGCAAAAGCCCTGGAGAAGCGTGGCGAGGGCTTACATCACATCTGTCTCGAAGTTGAGAATATCGACGAAGCCCTCCAGGAAATGCGTGACAAGGGTGCGCCCGTGTTGGATGAGCAGCCACGCATTGCCGCGGAGGGCCGCGCCATCTTTCTTCATCCCAGGGGGACGAATGGTGTGTTGCTAGAATTGATTGAGAAACCCGAATAACATAATGCTGTTGTATTAGAGGTGCATCATTAAATGGGATGTACCATGTGTTTTAATGGATGGACATGCGGGTAAGGGATTTTTCAAATGATACGTCGACAGTATCATCGCCCGTGACATAACGCCAGAATTTTGCGCGTTGGATATGTTCCAGCCGTGCCTCATTTCCCTGCCATGCTTGATAGCCGCGCTCGATGATATCTGTCACTTCAGGATCTTGATAGCCCTCTGTGTTGAACAGGTTGCGCTGTTGTTGACCAGGACGCAGGCGCAGTTTGAAGACGTAGCGCGTCTGGTCTGTATGATTTGGTTGAGCGCAATGCCAGATGCCATGATGCATAAAGACGATCGTGCCAGCTTTTGCGACGAGCTGACGCTGGCCCACAATATTTTTGTAGCGGGCGATGCTGTTCGTATTCACTTTGCGTAAATGCGATCCAGGCAGAATCAGCGTTGGCCCCATCTCGGCGGGCGCATCATGTGTAAAGTAAAAAGCTTGCACATCAAACGCAAATGGGCGTACATCGATAACTGAGTCAGCATGCCAGACCTGAGCTTTGAGCATGTGTGGCCCGACGATATGCAGATAAGAGTGATCATAGACGGGACTCACCCCGACGAAACTTTGCACTGCACCCTTTACCTGGGGTAATTCAAAGGCTGCTCGCAGCGCCTCCGACCGCTGCCAGAATTGACCACCCGCATTGGTCATGCGTTTCTCATCGGCCAGGATAGCCTCATTGTATGCAGACGGCACCAGTTCATCTAGTTGCAAGTAGCCATCAGTCACGAAATGTGCCATCTGGCTGGCTGTCAGAAAGTGTTGCTGTTCTTTATTGCTCATGAAGAGTTACCTTTCGTTCCAGAACATATTCGTATGGGAGATGTCCACTTTCATGTTCGTGCCCGCTTACATAAATGGGCAGAGCTGGCAATTGAAGAACATTCCAGCCGTCGCGCATGGCTTCGAGTACTGATGGATAGGGGATCTCATAAGAGTCGCCCGATTGCATTGGAAGTGAGCCGCTGGGCGTTGCTCCATCATAAAGGGCCCAGGCGACTGTGTCTGATTCTAGATTGGGCGATGCCAGATGGAGAATCAGAATTTGCTGACGAACCTTGCTCATTGCTACACCCTTCTTTGCTTTTCTCCTGCTAGTCGTTTGCTTTTCGTGCTTATTTCCCATCAGTAGGGGCACTCCCTTGTGGGTGCCCGTGTGCCTGCAACGGGATTTCTGGGGAAGCGGGCACCCACAAGGG
>JACDAE010000026.1 GCA_013695595.1 Ktedonobacteraceae bacterium
TTCATTGGGATGGAATTGTCTGGAGTGTTATTCCTACTCCTGCCATTACGCAAGGGACAGGTGATCTTCCTCATGATGAACTCGATAGTGTAACAGCCATTTCTCCCAACGATATCTGGGCGGCTGGATCATTCTATTATGGAGGGCTAGGCTGTGTTTGCAAACCAGGTCTAAACTGAATGGATGAGAAGAAGAGAATTAACGGATGAGCAATGGGAGAAGCTGTATCCCTTGCTTCCGCCACAGAAGCCAATCGTTGGCCGTCCAGCACAAGATCATCGTTTGATTCTCAATGGAATCCTCTGGATTCTGCGAACGGGCGCGCCTTGGAGAGATCTGCCCGAGTATTATGGCCCTTGGAGCACCGTCGCCAGTCGATTTTATCGCTGGCAAAAAGCTGGAATTTGGCAAGGCGTGTTGGAGGCATTGCAGCAACAGGCCGATGCTGCTGGGCAGATCGATTGGGAGAAACATTCTGTCGATGGTACGGTGATTCGAGCGCATCAGCATGCGGCTGGGGCAAAAGGGGGAAGCAAAATCAAGAGGCATTAGGCAAGAGTCAGGGTGGCTTTAGTACGAAGCTGCATTTGCGTGTAGAAGGAAAAGGCAAACCGATCACGTTTGTGCTCACGGCAGGGCAGCGGCATGAGGCGACCAAATTGGAAGCCTTGATGGAGCAAGGGGCCGTGAAGCGAGTGGGGCGAGGGCGTCCCAAGTTGCGGCCAAAGCGCGTCTTGGGAGATAAAGCGTACAGGAGTCGCAAGATTCGACATTACCTCAAGCACAGAGGAATTGGCTACACAATTCCCCGCCGCAGCGATGAGACGCGGACCGGACCGTTTAACCGAGCCTTGTATAAAGAGCGCAATTACGTCGAACGCCTGATAAACCGCCTCAAGCAGTTTCGGCGCGTGGCAACTCGGTATGAGAAGCGGGCGGTCAACTTCCTGGCGATGGTCACGCTTGCCTCTATCATGCTCTGGTTATGATTTGCAAACACGGCCTAGGGCTCATCGAGCATTGGGATGGAACAACCTGGAATGAGGTGACGGCTCCAGCACCTCCTACTGGTGGGCAACGCTACACGTTCAAATCGATTGCAGCCGATGCGGCGGGACATGTGTGGGTGGTGGGAGAGTATGTGAATGTGCAGACCTTTTCACTGATTGAGCAATGGAATGGGACCAGTTGGACGATCGTTCCTAGCCCCCAACCACCGACGATTGGGTCCAATGAAAATGATACACTCAGTGGCGTCACGGTCGTGAGTGGAACAAGTGCCTGGGCGGTTGGGAACTATAATGCTTCAACTTCTTCAGGTAGTTCTATAGAAGATACATTGGTCGAACATTGGGATGGAACAAGCTGGACGGTTGTTCCCAGTCCGAATGTAAAGACATTCAATATGCTCTATGCAGTGACATCTTTTCAAGGGCAAACCGGTGCGGTAGGGGCTTCGTCAACATCAAATAGCATTCAGACTTTGGTCATTGGATGTAATTGCGCATAGGTTTCTGACGGGAAAACAGTGTGTTGTCTGGCACTACTTCCACGCGACACACTGTTTTTCACTTCCTCATATTGAGTCCCAAGTGCTATCGTAACCTCATTGTTTCTTTATCGTGCATGCACTCATCTGAAAAAGGTGAGTGCATAGAAGGTAACGCGTATGCAATATCTCAATGCGTTGCTAACACACATGATCGATGATGGAACGAAAAAACGTGAAGCTATCAGTTTCCCTTATTGAGGAATGTCATCGATCTCCTCCGTTTTGTGCCTGAGTCTTGCCAGCTCTTCTCGCCCCTCGTGAGCTTCTTGCATTCCTGTTCTGAGACCGATAGCTTCCGCAATGGTATTGTCAACGTGTTTGTAGGAACTCAGTCTATTGCAGAGCGATGAAGAGAAAAAGTGGGGAGGTTGACGAGGGGTTTGGGACGTTCTGCCATGAACTGACCCGTTTCACTCCGATGATCCCATTCCATTGCTGGCATCGGCTCTGTAACATCCTCACGCGAGAAGTGGTTCACAATTCACGTGACAAAAACAAGCTCACACACCAGACCCTCTCACGCGCATTCCGTAAAAGGTGAAGAGGCTACCCACTCCGCTAAAGGCTTCGTCGTAAAGTTCGCTACTCACACGCACACTCAACTCGGCTAACTCTTCGGCGGTTGTGACTCCCATCGTCATCAAGAAGGGACCACTCTCGGTAATCAAGGCGTTGAAACTGCTGCGCCAGGCCATATTTTCCTCGGAATGGTCAAAGGAAAAATTGATTGTCCCTCCCTCTACCGCGACCCCTGAAAATCCTGAAGCAGAGAGCACGGTTCCCAATTGTGCTGCCATTCCCAGGTCTTGCCGGGAAGAGGGAAATCCATACCCGCCAAGCCGTAACGCCTGCACAATGATCTCATGAAGACGATGGAGCGCAGGACTGTCTGTGGAAAGCCCTTCCCCTTCTGTCACCATCGTATAACCGTTAGGGGTGTTGAGGTGATGACACCGTTGGAGCAGCTCCGTCCACCGCTCTAGACCACGAACCCATCCAACCGCAAAACGCAGATTGACCAGATCATAGATCCCCCGGCCAAGCTCACTCAGATTCCCTTCAAGCGCGTCAAAGGGGATGAATTTCACGTTCTGCCGATTCATCGTTTTTGCTCGTGCTCGTGCATATTCGACCAGCGTGCTTGAGATATCAACGCCGACAATTTCGGCATCGGGATAGTGATAGGCCATGTCTAAAGCCCACCGACCAGACCCACAACCAAGATCGAGGATTTTCTGGAAGGGTCTTCCTCTCAGGGGGTGTGGGAGATATCCAATGGCGTTCATGACTAAGCCCGCCTGATGATCGAGACGTGAGAGTTCGCCTGCACTTTCGGCATTATTGATGTAATCACTCATTATTGTTCCTCTTCCTCTTTAAAGGACCATCAGAAGCAGACTTATCTCTCGTGCCCGATCAATCTCATGGCGAAGTTCCAGCCCATCCATCAGCACGATGCGGTGGCGCTCTATCTCCGTGGGAGGCAGAAGCTGTTGCCATTGCATCTGCTCTGGAAAGGTCACCAGGATAGTTGCATGCCCCATCTCATCCACGACGCATCTATGCTGGCGCAGGAGAATGAGGACATCTGGGGATAATCGCGTCACGGTAATGTGTGTGACTGCTTCAACCCGTACATCCAGAAATACTGCGTCTTTTAGGGCCGATTCTCTTTGCGGCATCATGTGATGGACAGGGATCCCGACGCCAAGCCTCTCGAGCAACAACAACACATCCTGGCGTGCCTGCTGGTTTTCAGGATGATGAATGAGGGTCACCGTATTGAGGAAGAGCAGGAATTCGATATGCAGCACGAAATAGTCGCGTTCCTCCATGGCCTCAATTTCCAGGTCATCATAACTGAACCCGAACAACTTGACATAAAATACCGTGGCGCCAAGGCGAACGCCTTTTTCATTCTGTCCCGTTGTCAAATGGCCTTCTGGAATGGCTTCCCACAGACGCTCAAACGCTGGTTTTGGCACGAGGAATGTTGACTCATGATCCGGGCGTAATCCGTCATATTCCATAGCCTTTCCTGTGATCAACAACGGCTTCAGCAGGAAAGCGATGGGAAGATGCGCAAATGATTTGTCCGGCAGTGGAGTCTGTGCGCTTATCGTCTCGGAAGATGAAAAATCAGCCATCGTCTTTCTCCTGGTGGTTCTTTTCTTTCCAAGGGGAACCTCCCTCGCTCAAAATACCCGACAAATGTTTTTCTCAGAAAGAGCCATGATGACCCTCTTGCCTGCGTTGTCCATGAACTTCAAGATAGGTGTAGGAGGTATGGTAAGTATTCCATTCGTGGGGGAGTGCCCTCAGCACCGTGTCAATCTGCTCTTGTTGAAGGGAAAGAGCGGTGCAGAGCGAGACCTTAAACGCTTCAAAAAGCGCCAAAAGGTCTTTTCCCATCAACTCCCCAGTCCGCCCAGCCCAGGAACCAACCGGAATGGTAAAGCGTTGTTCCCGCACATGCTCAGCACCTGCTTGACGCAGCATCGTGCTCAGGTGATTGATAACGTTCACATCAAAACCGTGTTGGGCAAGTACCTGTTCTCCCCATGTTACGACTTGGTGCATATTTGGCCCAACGTGCTCACATCCCTGTCCTCCATCAAACAGCTCAATCCAGCCTCCCGGAGCGGTGACGCGCACAAGTTCTCCGACCACGAAGGGCCAGGAGAAAGCGGGAATCGCCAGGATCATACAGCGCATATGGCTATAGTCAAAGGTTCTCTCGGCAAAGGGCAATCCTGCAAGCACATCCCCTTGCAAAAACTGACAGTGAGGATGGCGCACCGTGTTCGCTAATGCGATTTGCTCCGCGTCACTATCCAGGCCTGTGAGCGTGGCATTGGGAAAGAGTGCCGCGACATCGGTGAGCCAGGCACCCGATCCACAGCCAACATCCAGAAGACGTCGAATTGATGGTGGCTGGATCGGCGCAAACAGATGACGATGCAAATGAGCATAGAGCATCCGATGTTGGAATTTGATGCGCTCGGTCTCCTGATGGTCTTTTGGTAAGACATAGGGC
>JACDAE010000042.1 GCA_013695595.1 Ktedonobacteraceae bacterium
TCTGAGCAAATATAACATTATCGGAATGGGTATATCCATACTGGGTCGTAACAGGAACATGAATAGTGTAGGGCATCAGGTTGCTGCCAACGTGATTCTCTCCAACGTTGTGATTACCAACACGTACCGGTCCAAACGCCTGCTGCAACCCAAATTGCTGATCCAATGTTGTCTTGCCTGAGTCGAGTCCAGCCATCAAGGTGAGGGTTTTATAGACTGATCCGGGTGTGTAAAGACCCTTGAGGGGACGTTCAATCAAAGGTTGATCGGGATCCTTGGCAAGCTGGTTGAAGTATCCCTGATCGCCACCTGAAAGCGTCTTCACAAGCTGATTGGGATCAAACGAAGGGCGACTCACCATAGCTAAAACTTCGCCTGTGTGAGGATTGGTCACCACTACTGAACCACGTTTGGTTGCAAAGGTCGCCGCATTGTCGATCTGGACAGGAGTGTCGTAGTCTTGATTAACAATACGTTGAATACGCACGTCAATGGTCAGGTAAATGTTATCTCCAACGGGTGGACGATGCAACATCTTATTTACAGTATTATTAAGTGCAGTCGATCCCAACTGACCACTGAGGTAGTTATTAAATTGTGCTTCAATGCCAGTCGCTGGATAATTTGGAACGTAATAGCCAATGAGTCCTGCAAGTGAGGGTTCTGTATAATGACGAATATACCCACAGTTGGCAGTGCTTGAGGCAACTGAATAGGCCAATAAGACTCCGTTCCGATCATAGATGTTTCCACGCTGTGGAGCACTATCGGGTAAACACGAGCGAGCATTGTGGGGATTTGATTCCACCTGCTGCGCCACCACCACCTGCCAATAGACTAATCCAGCACTTAGAGCCATAAACAGCACAACGAATAGCAATGTCAATTTACGTATACTTGTGCCCAGATTCATATCTTCCTCTGCTATTCATCTATAATTACGAACATATCTGAATATATCAAGAGTCCAGAATTCGGAAAATAATCTGGAACCCTTCCACTCCAGAAACATCATAATGTAATATGGTAAACCAAAAACGTAGGCGTACAGAAATGTCCCTGTGTAAGAGATGCATATGCGTTCTTATGCAATTTGACATACATCTCATTACCTAGTGTACCATTGATGGAGATCATTGGCAAGTGAAATGGTTCACAAAGACCCTGTTCTCCTATTATTAACGTGTCAATTAGTAACAACGTATCAATTGCGATAATTTTTCAACATCTCTTCTATGCTATCCCCACCAAATTTTTCTATCATGGCCTCTGTGAGCACAATTGCCATCATTGCCTCGCCCACAACACCAGCTGCTGGAACGACGCAGACATCACTGCGCTCATAACGGCTCTGATCAATATTCTCGCCTGTCGCCAGATCTACTGAAGGCAGGGGATGGGCGAGCGTCGGGATCGGTTTGACTCCCACACGCGCAACAATCGGTTCGCCATTGGTAATCCCACCTTCAATGCCACCCGCATTATTGGAAAGATGAGACCATTGTCCATTCTCTGCGTGGCGCAAAACATCGTGAACGTGAGAGCCTGTGTTATGTGCAGCAGCAAATCCCGCCCCGATCTCCATGGCTTTTACGGAAGGAATACTCATCATTGCCATACCAAGACGCGTACTCAAACGCCGATCCCACTGGCTATAGCTGCCCAGGCCGATCGGTGAGCCAAAAGCTACAACCTCGAAGACACCACCGCAGGTATCACCATCGCGCTTGGCCTCTAGAATACGTGCAATCATCTTCTCAGTCAATGCAGCGTCGGCACAACGCATGGGGGACGCCTCAACCGCTTCCCACATTTCTTGTGGATAAGCATCACGGGTCATGCCACGTTCACCTTCATAACTGACATCAACAATAGAAAGTACATGACTATAAATAGTAATACCAAACTGTAATAAGAGCTGGCGGCAGAGTCCACCTACAGCCACACGCGATGCAGTTTCACGCGAACTGGAACGCTCAATTACATTGCGCACATCGCTCTGACCGTATTTCATCGCCCCAGTGAAATCTGCATGACCAGGGCGCACACGAGTTACCACATCCATATCCGCTTCCACAGGAGCTGCATTCATACGCTCTTCCCAGTTCACCCAATCGAGATTTTCGATCTGCATTGTAATGGGAGAACCAAGCGCTTTTCCATGACGCACCCCTGAGAGAAAACGGACGGCATCCTTCTCAATCTTCATACGCCCACCACGTCCATATCCACCCTGACGACGGCGTAAATCAGCATCGATGAGCGTCTTCTCAATTGTCAAACCAGCGGGCAAACCTTCTACAACCATGGTCAAAGCAGGACCATGCGATTCGCCTGCTGTTAGAAAACGGAACATAAATCTACTCCCAATGAACTTGTCTCTTATTTTAATACACCTTACTTACTTGTGTGTGGCTTCCTGCCCTGAGAATGCATTATAGCATGCGCTTATTTCGGATGCCACTTTGGTAGAGGTACTTATGACCATCGGTGCACAAGATCTTTAGTTACAGGACAAGCAAAACTGTATAAATATCATAACCACATTTACTGTACTAACGTATTGACACAAAACATAGTTGTATTTTACAATGTAAGTAACCATCTATTTTGTGTATTTGTTGACTAACATTTTCGATAAAAGTTACATAGAGGAGGTTTACAATGTCCCCTGAACAACAATCAGGTAAAATTGGAAAATCTGTAGGGGAGAAACTTCGAGCTGCACGCATAGCCCAGCATTACACTCAGAGTCAGCTTGCTGCTCCTGATTTTTCAGTGAGTTACATTTCTGCTATAGAGCGAGGTCAGATTCACCCTTCACTTCGCGCACTAGAAATTCTAGCAGGTCGTCTCGGACTTTCTTCAACTCAATTATTACCCACACGCTCACAGCAAGACGCTCACATGAATGCTACACTCGATATCGCCGAACGGGATGATGATGAGGTAGAATTAGCTCTTCTAGAAGCTCAATTACTCATTCAACAGGGGAATGCAGAGCAGGCAGCAAACCAGATCAATAAAATCTCGACGAAGCGTCTAAAGAAACAGCAACAGCTTCAGCACCGTTATCTATTGGGACGGGCGTATTTTTCCATAGGGCGCTTTCAGGAAGCAGAATACACACTTGCCGAAGCTTTACAGATTGCGAAGGAATTAAATACAAATTACTTAACACTGCGCATTTTGAACATCTCAGCACTTGCTCATGCCGCCATGCGCAACTACACACAGGCCCTTCTTTCACATGAACACTGTATCAACCTGCTAGCAACAACTGAACCACATGATCCATTTTTTACAACCCAGATTTATATGTACATGGGTCAGCACTACACTCAGTTGGAATATGTTGATCGAGCGATAGAAATGTTTCATAAAGCACTTGCAATGGCTGAAGAATTCGCAACTCTACAGACTGCCCAGGCCATCTATGGAAATATATGTGCTTATTATGCTAATGCTAAAGAAGATGATCTTGCCGTACTTTATACATACAAAAGTTTATATCTTTCAACTCAAGAGACGTATAAACATCTACGCGGAGAACTTTATCATTATCTCGGTCATGCTATCATGAAAGAAGATCAGGAACGGGCGCGTCTTTATCTTGATGAGGCATTGCAACAGACCAGTGTTTTACGCGATCCGCTCTCGCTGGCCAGTGTTTCCACACGTAACGCTGAGTGGTACTATAATCGCCAGCAATTCGAGGAAGCATTGAAATATGCTATCCAGGCAACGGAGCTCTCTCAACCTGCAGGTGATACTATTATTAATGCAGAAGCTCTTGTGGTTCTGGGGCGTATCGAATATGCTCTTTCACATTACGAGCAGGGGGATCAACATTTTACCGCTGGCCTGGCAATGTTTGAGAATCTAGGAAGCCACGAAGAATTGGCCAACGAATCTGTGCTTTATGCACAATTACTAGAGGAAAAGGGCAAGGAACGCGAAGCATTTACTCATCTCAGACGTGCATTTCAGAGCCGTCAACGGCTAGGAAGATAGACATACATAAATGTCACAACCAATAGATCAGTCCGGAACACCAGCCCGACTTACTCACCTGGATGAGAGCGGGCATATTCATATGGTTGATGTAACGGAGCGGCCAGAAACGACACGTGAAGCGATAGCCAGAGGACGTGTTCGTATGCTACCTGCGACGGTTCATCTGATCGAAACGAATCAGATTACGAAAGGGAGTGTCTTAGAGGTCGCGAAAATCGCTGGCATCATGGCAGCAAAGCAAACGCCACAAATTATTCCTCTCTGCCACCCTTTGCCCATGACGCATATCGATCTGCTTTTTACATTGGATAGTACTGAAGGACTGATCTCTATTGAGGGCCGCACACGAACTCATTATAAAACAGGAGTAGATGTAGAGGCTCTTACTGCTGTTACTGTTGCTGCGCTTACTATTTATGATATGTGCAAGGGTGTTGATACAACTATTACGCTTGAGCAGGCATATGTTGCTCATAAAAACGGTGGCAAAAGTGGTGCTGTCGACTTCGAACCTGATTAGTCGATAGCACGCACTTCCAACAGCATAAACATTGCTTCTAATAAATTGCGCTCCTCATTATTAGTGAGTTTCAATGCTGTTTCGCCCAGCGGTATCGTTAATTTCCCTGTCATATCGACGGGGATTGTACTACGAATCGCACGTGGGTTTCCTCCAATCCAGCGTACAGGTTCAAGTAATGCTCCTAGTGGCACTATTATTTTTACATAATGTCCACGTAATTCCTGACTAAGATCTTGCAAATCTAGAAAAAGCGTCTGCTCATTCTGGGTAATACGCCCTTCTAAGCCGCGTGCCTGAATTAGAATAACAGGTTGTCCTGCCGGTTTACCTGGAGAGCGAAGAGGTGTCTCAACGTGTCGCAAGATCTTCTTTCCGCCACGAGTGCCCCCTGCGCCACTTACAACAGGCGTATAGACATATGAGCGAGGATCATCCTCTCGGATAGCATTGGCACCTTCGAAGAGGTTGGCGACCCGCACAAGATCCTGCAGGGCATGATGTCGAATTCCATTCTGCCCAATATGTGAACTTATACTCAATGCTTGCTGTAGCAACGAACGAGCTGGCTCGATATAATCGCGATGTTCACGTCGTCCCTGTTGAAACAGTGCTTCGGCCTGACTGATCAACGCCTGGCAGAGATGTCTCAACATACGCTGCGGTGTAGCGGCTAACGTTTTTGTCCCCTGCCCAAGCTGGGGACGGAAACCTTGAGGATACACTGCTTCCCTTAATGCGTCGTAGAGTTCCAGGTATGCTTCATGGCACTCATCACATCCAGCAAGGTGATAGAGGAGGTCTGCATATTTGAGCATTGCCTGAGAATCGTTCTGTAAAAGAGCCATCGCGAAATCAGGCAATTGTTGATAAAAACGAATATGGTAATTACTATTTAACTGTAGTTCCAGTGCAGTATCATCGTTACCTGAAACAATATGCTGCGGTTCCGTAGCCGGTAGCTTCATAATTTGCTGTAGCCAGGCAGACAGTTTGACATTATCAGGGTGGGAATTAGCAGAACTCCCAGGATAGTTTGAGTCGTTCATTGTGCCTCCTCTTCTACAGATAGATTATTCACATTTATAATAACGTGCGAGACGTTTCATCTGATCCAGTGTCAGGCGAACATCATCCTCGCCATTCCAGGTGAGCAATCCTTCTGTAGTCAGTGCTTGCAAACCCATCCGTACCTCACTTTCAGAGAGTTCCGTTCCTACAAGGGTTTGAATCTGCACAGTATCTTTCTTTTTCACAAGATCCGTATACTCTGTCAAACGTAAAGCAACTCTCACTGCCAAATTTGTACTTTTCTGTTGGAGGCAGTGGCGTAATTTTTTATGAGCGTGATCTTTATGTTGACTCATATGGTGTGGTACAGAAAGAGAAGAGGTTGTTTGGCTGAGATCCTGCAAGATTTGACCAAGCAGGTCATCGGCCCCCATAGCCTCTAATTCCTGAATAACGGCCTGGAGCTGATGTGGGGCAGTATTCAGGGCCAGAATGCAGTGCCTTAAAAGGGCCAGTAATTCCTGCTGTGAAACGATTGCAAAGGTAATCTCCTCCGGTGTTGCGAATGGAGCTGGCCCCCATGCCGCTGCAACTGCATCGTTGAGGGGATCATATTCGGAGTCTTCATTATCTGATACTTCCAATTCAGCAAGGGTGCTTACTTGTAAGCGGCGCTTACGGAGGCGATCGATGGCCTTATTGCGCACACTCCGACTGAGGAATGCATAAAATTGAGCATCGGACAGGTGATCAAGGGCAGTCGGAGGTATTTTATCGCCGCCGCCGAAAAGTCCGAGGCGCACCAATTGTTCAACCACGTGACCAACAACGGTATCAACTTCGAACGCGTCATATTTAAGCGCCCCTAAAAAGCGCTGTGCATGGCGATGAAGATAAGCATACAGTAAAGGATAGCTCTGTTCAGCACGATATCTCAGATCATGCGCAGTGAACGGCATGTAGGAAAGTCCTCCAGACTGCCTTCAATGATGCGCCATCCCACCAGTCAGGCATAGATAAGCAAGAACAAGGAAGATGTACGTTAGTATGGGCAGTGTTATTCAATAGCATTTTACCTTGAATATGCAACAGGCGCAATGCCTTCTCTTCCTATGTAGCAGATAATAGAGATAAAAAGGAAGGAAACACATTGCGCCTGAGAAAAAAAACGTTGGGGAATCTTCTTTGTTGTAGACAATGAATAGAGGGCATCCTTTAGGGATGCCCTCCCCTCTTTTTGGCCCACTTCAGAACCTACCATGTAGAGATTGATCCTGGTTTTACGCTCTCTTTTCTGTACACATATGTCACATGTGTCCTATGTGTACGGTGTTGTAGCTGTCATTGGTGATGTCAAATTTCATCGTTCTTCTACGAGAATGAACACGCATATAGGGCGGATTCATCCTCGTATCTACCTTTTAAATTTCCATGATCATTCCGTTACATTCGTGTGGTAATTGGTTATAACAGGTTAATCAGCAGCGGAAAAGGGGAAGCCGAGGTGGATTGTTCTCATCTACCTGTGGATGGTCAGTATACAAGGAAGAGATGCGATCTGCTGATCGTAAAAACAGGTTGCTTCAACACGAAACAGTTGATGGGTTCTTTAGCCTTGGTGCTAAGGTTTCAACATTTGCATGCCAGCTCGAATTTGACTTTGAGCAGCCTATTTTAAAGGGATTTTTTTGCGCCACAATCTCTACCATCTACCCATTGTTTAGACTCTTGTAAATCTGCTATGTAACCGATAGAAAAGTTTATAGGAAATGTGGTATGGACTATTCTATCAAGAAAGGAGATTAAGCCAATGGGATTTTTTGTACGAGCTGGAAAAGTGAAAATCTATTCCACAAAAAAAGGCCCGAAGATATCCATTTCTTCTAAGAAAAAAAGATAGAGGCTTTAAAATGGTTATAGATTAGCTGCATCGTAGATATAAAAATTATGATATAAGGGTTCTATGCTTCCTTTGCAGGGTTCATAGAACCCTTATAGATGGTCCTTGAGGGTATTCGATACCGAAATAAGTATCGAATACCTCCTAAAGGGGTTTATGACCTCAATTGACTATTCACTACAAAATGCCAAGTAATCTAGAGTCGATCCGGTTCATCATCATCCATATTCAGTATTGGTGCTATTATTTGCACTGGCTCTGATGAACTATTGGACACAGATTGCTGAGAGGGTTGTTGTATTTCTTTTGTACTGTCTTTCTTCTTTTTCGCACTGGATGAATATGGTTTTTGTTGCGTACCCAGTGATGGAGTAGATTGCTGACCCTTGCTCACATCTGTAGCAGTATTGACCTGCTTCTGTCCCTGTTGCATAGGAGGACGCGATTCTACCACCTCTAACAATCGCCGTTGCATCTCTTCCTGGCGATGTATCTCCTGCCATCCACTCGCAACATGTTCCGACGTGATCGGAACCATCGCCGTCTGCACATGCTGAGCGTGTCCACGATAAATCCAGAATGCCTGCCCCTCCTCTTGCTGAATGATACTACTCTCCGGCACCCGCCAGTCCCATTTCGGACGAACGTGTTTACGTGGCGTGCCTTCCTCATCTTCTGACCACGATGTTTCGAGAAAGAAGCGTTTCCCAGCACGCTTTGACACTGGGCCTGGATCGCTACAGGCATGCAGAATATACGTTGAACATGCGTCAAGAATGCGCTCGGCATATTCCTGTGGACCCAAACCCGCATACCCCTGGGCAGAGATCATTAGATTACCGCCAAAGCTGCGCACCTGCTCAAAGAGAATACTGGTCTCCTCCCGCATTCTGAGTGCGTTAAATTCATCGATGATCAAGAGGGTCTGGACGCCTGAGCGCCGCCGTTCCGCAATATAATGCATGAAATCCGAAATCAGGAAGTGACCTAAGCGTGGTGCTTCATTGCGCAGGGTGAAGCCTCGCACGCGCAAGTACACCGCATCGGCGTTGGCATAATTGAGCGTGCCGTCGAGTTGGCCGGCCATGGCAGAGAAGAAGACCTGATAGCGCATTTCAACTTGCCGAAGTAAACGCTTTTCCAATGCCAGGACGCGCCGATACTGCAAGGGATCATTGGAATAAATGGATTTCAATCGATTGAATTGTAAGTTGGCGAGAAAGTGCGTGCTCGATCGCGGCGTCGTTGGCGCACCAAGGGCCAGATCAAGTACATTTGTCGCCACATCGCCATAGTAGGCGGACTCGCTAAAATCGATAATGGAGAGGAGGCGGTTTTTGAGTTCGGCAGGTGTGCCATGCCAGCCGTTATAATGCAGCGCCGGGAAGACGTGAATGTTTCCTGCCCCAGCGGCCTGCATTGTTGCCACAAACCGTGCGGCATTATCCTGACCGGCTTCCTCCTCTCGTTTGGTTTCGCCTTTGGCATCCAGGTAGATGACTTGTTGTTGATAGATCTTCCGTGCCCCATAAGCCGCTCGAAAGAGGGTTTCCGTTTTGCCGGAGCCTGAAGAGCCTAAGGCAATTGCATGCAGGCGAAGTGCCTTGAGCGGAAACCCAAAGGTGCCGCGATGTGTCCATGCCAGGTCGCCCATCTTATTCTCCCTCCAATTCGTCGTGGATCGCAATGCCCATAACCATCATCCCGCCGATGGCATCGGGAACAGATCTTGGTCGGATACTGCGTCGTTTGGCCCAACGTTGTGAACGGTGCATGCGCTGCTGACGCTTGCGTTCATTCTGTCGCAATGACTGCGTTGTATCCTTGCGTGGTTGGATGAACAGCTCGGTACAAAAGCCAACAATCCCAATACCTTTCCAGGTCTGCATCCAGACAGGCAGGGTATCGGCCCATAACGTGCGAAGCGGCCAGTGCGCAAAATCGGTCTGGTAGTGCCTCGCGGTGACGATATACGCGGTGAATTCGTGAATGATCAAGTTTTGCAAGCCGTGTTGGTAGCTGGTGTAGAGCACAAATGCACTCATGGCGAACAACACGAACCATACGAGAAAGCTCAGCCGCCAATGAAGCCAACGCGAGAGAGTGCGCTCCGTGAGCATACTAATGATGATCCAGGGGAGCGCAATCAGACCGAGAGCCAGGGCGAAGAGCAGACAAAAGAGCATCCATTCTGGCGGATTGCTATCCTTGGCCTGCTGGCCCTGTTGGTTACGATATCCCGTATTCATGGCCTGTATACTCCTTGAGATCATAGAGCACAAATGGCTTTTTCATCTCGGGTTCAAAGGTGTCGAGCATCGTTTCAATTTGCCGCCGGGTCGCACGCGTCGTAAAGTACCAGATGGAGCGGTACGACACCGCCAATTCGCGCAGATCGTCCTCTAATTCACTGTCTGTTTTCTCATGACATTCAACTTCAATCGCGGTCACCTTGCCATTTGTCGCGGAGAGAATAGCATCAGGTGTGTGCGACTGCTTCTCTCCTTTAACGGCTACGGGTGTTTCCTTGCGGATCTGGCGTTCTGATTTCCACACATCCTCGGGACGTTTTATCTCAATCGCCATGCGTACCTGATTGATAGCATAGAGATGAGGCAGCCTGATCGAGGATGGCGCACCACTGAAATTGAAGGGTTGTTGTGTTTCTCGTAGCCCCTGGCGCGATGCCCATATCCATAGTTGGTCGCCATGGAGAATGGTCTTCTTTTCGATCAATTCCATTACCAGCCATTTTTTGATGATTTCGTAGGTACGGTCAAGCGAGAGATGATCACGCTCAACTTTAAGTTTGTACCGATCCCCTTCCGGTGTGTAGCGAAAGAGTAAGCGTTGCAGTTGGTCCAGACGGACCGCGTACTGCATCGCTACCCAGGTGAGACAGATGCGATCACGTGGTGTGAGTTGGTGTGTATGTACCCTTATTTCAAGTGAAGACATAGCTGTAAGCCTCCATACAGTCAAGAAAAGAATAGGCTACGATGAAGCGTTATGATCAGAATAAAGCAGCTCTACCAAGTGAAAGGATAGTGCCAGTATCTGTGCTGGTGATTTCTCTTCTCTTTACTTGGCAATATTGCAACATCTTCCATAGAGGGATGCACACTCCTGTAGAGCCAGTGGAACATCTCTTCGGTACCATATTCAGTACCGAAAAGGAAACGGAACCTTTTGTAGGGTCAACTGCATGCTCTAACCAGTTCAAGCTTCTTTTCCAAATGCTTCTGTGGCAGTCGAGAAGATGCATGTTGACCACCCTGACGATCAACCTGGGAGTACTATAGCCGACATCTCGGTCACAAAGCCAGTGACAAATTGCCCAAATATGTGATTTCAGGCAGGGCGAGGAAAATCACCGCCTTACGGTTTCTCCCTCGCTGCTTTGCGGGAACGTGAACTGTTCCTTTTGGGGTAAAGCACCGCATCTACAAGGGTTTGCAGTTCCTCTGAGGGTATATAGGAAGGATCAACACGTGACCGAAGCTCAGAATAACGCTGGTAGACTTGCTTTGCATCGGAGCGTTTACGCATTTGCCCATAATAGGACAAGGACTTTTTAATATCCTCTTCACTGAAAAGGCCACCGTCCTTGAGGTCTAATCCGGTTGCGACAATCGCGCTCCAGCCATACAATTGTGCAATTGAAGTGATGACAGCATGTTTTTCCTTGGGATCTGTCAGTGTTTCGAGAAAGGTACTTTCCCGCACAATCGCATAGTTGAGAATACTCAGGCACTGTTCGCGATACTCTTGATAGAGTGGAAGTGCCCAGTGCCACAGATCATCATTCTCCTTAATATGATCGGCAAGAAAACCCAGGCCGTACTCTTCCATAAGATGGTGACATCCCTGTCGTAATTCTTCTAAGCTCAAGAGAGTTGGATCTTCTGGAAGTGCCTGTGCACGCTTCACCTGTTGAAAAAACGAGCGGAGAAAAGGGAACACCTCTATGCTACAAAGAGGAGTAAGTCGCCAGAACGAGTCGAGTCCTTCTTTCTTATGCTCGAAAAGATTGATTTCCTCATGTTGGTTCTCCTGCTCTTCGGTCGCAGCAGTTTCTTCATCGTGCTCATCTTCATTGGAGAGAGCAGAGGATGTGTCGACATCTGTATTTTCCTGATCCTGTTCTACCGCACGTTGAGGAAAGAAGCCCTCTTTTTGTGCTCTGGCATTAATCTGAGCATTCGTCCGTTTATGATGTCTCGTAAACAAGTTATCTTGCCCAATAGTGTAGAGATATTTTTTGAAGAACTCTTCTCTCGCCGTCCATTCCCCTTGCCCATGAGTCGCGAGAAACCCCACTTGTGATGCACCTGCGTCGTTCAATCGTATTGTGAGCTGCTTCCCGCTCGATCCTAATATGGAGAGCGAGAGGCGGTCAGTCAGTGTCAGGAGGAAATGAAAAGATGGTTGCTCTTCTTCCTCTTCTTCCGCATCATCATCCTCCACAAGGGCTGCGACGATTGCCTGAGTCTGGCCTGTTATAGCCTGCTCACGCTCACGCAATACGGTCAGGAGTTCCTTCGGTGTCGGATCATAGGTGATCGAAGGAGACAACCAGACCGGAAGTGAGAGGCGTAAAAACTTCTGGAGCGCAAATTCTGAGCGTTGCTGCGGCGTCATTCGATGGAGGGAACGTAAGCCATGAAGGTCTCGAAAAGCTCGCTTGGTCTGAGACAGAATCCAAATGGTACTTACAACAAGTAGAAGCAAAAGCCAAAAGTACAAAACACCTTGTTGCTGTGTAGGTAGAATAGGAGTGCCTCGCATGCTTGCGATGATCACTCCCCCGTTGTGCAGCACAAATGCCAACAATTTCAGCAAGGGGACATTTAAGGCGATGTAAAGTACCTGGATAATAATAAGGAAAGAATAGATAAAAAAGGCGGTGAGATAGAGTGTCCTTTCAATATAGTGGAGAAGCGTAATTTTCGGCGTGATGCGCACCATGACGACAAAATCATCCATCTTTTTGAGATCAGCCATCAAAAACTTCGGTGCAGGGATAGTAAAGAAAGGGAATCGTTTTTTCTGCTTCTGTTCCATAAATCCTCAGAACCTGCTGCTAGGCTCGGTGGGTGTGTCTTAACCATGCGAGGAGGAAGTGCTTAATGCTCCCTTGCGATAAACAACTGGTGTTCTCTCTGCTTTTCCGCTGAGCCGAATAAAGTACCGAAAGTGCTTCTTACAGCCTATAACAAAACCTCCCATAAATCAATATGGATTAAATTGGCGAAAATGTCACTGTGTTTGTCACTCGCCGCTTTCAGAACAAAGGCCAGCGCAAATCAATGGGTGTAAAATTGGTCAAAATGTCACTGGTGTTGTTCTCGCATCTTCGATTATTCTCCTCTCAAGGCACACGATGTGAGAGCTAACACTCAAAGATCTGGGCCAAGATGCAAGCCAACTGGCCCTCTTGGATACCATCTTTCAGAACGTCGCTCCATTTCGTATCGCCCGGCCTGCTTTTCCAATGCCTTTGATCTGGTTGAAGGGGCAGGCAATGCACCAGAACAATTGAATATTCGTGTGTAGGTGACAGATGCACACATCTCGCAGTTTAGCCACGCGGCTCAGCTAGGGGAGGGTGAACCTCATTGTCGTTCATGCAATGACGGGTTCGCCCGACAAACACTTTGAGAGAGTGAATACCCAGAAGATTGAAAAAGCAAAAGCAGCGGCGGCGTCCGAAGAAAAGGGACTGCGTAAGCTTAGGCGGGATGGAAGCGGACAGATGCCTTCTTATGCGAATAAGAAGACCCGCGCCTGAGGGACTCCCGCGTATAGCAATAGAGCGAGGAAACGCGCCACAAGCAGAAGATACAGCCCTGCCATGTGATGGTACTCATGTTGACGTGTCCGTGAGCCACATGGTTCTGGCGAGAGCAAGGGAATTATCGGCGACTGTGCATGCTTGTGGAGGCTTCGCTCTCGCGTCGAGGGATTGCAAATAAGGAGCATGAAGCGAAGAGATGTATTTTCCCTAAAGACATTTCATAGCTAGCTCGTAAAACACCTGTTCGATATTGACATACTGTACGAATTACTTATAATTATATATGTCATGTATTACATTCCTCGTAGTTTTTCCCTTTAACGACGCATTCAGCAAATGAAACAAGAAAGTATCATGTAGTGCAATTTTGTATTCCGCTTCCTCACCTTCAATGAAACACTATGGATCATCGGTATGGGCGACATGGAGCACAAGCCTGGCTTAAGTGGAGGGAAAGACATTACCATAAAAAACGGAATCTATCCGTATCGGGACCTCCTGTAACAGTCATCTATATCCACGCTCCCAGCAGTACGGAAAGGGTTATTTTCATCGTGACAACACAGGAAAACTTGGATAATGAAAAAATGAGTAGCGCATTGCAAAACATTGTAAGTGGCATTCCGCAATCCCCATATTTCATATCAACTCAACCACCTGATGAAGTAGAGTATCCACTTCCTGATATTTTACGTGCACAGGCTGCTCTCGCGGCTCAGACAAAATCGATTGAAGACATAGACCATGATCCTGAAAGACTTCCCACCAAAGAGTCTCTACAGTTGGCGGCAAACAAATCAGCACTGACGTTTGTCATGCAATATATCCGAGACAATGAAAATGCATCCAAAGATTCTGCCCAATTAGTACATGGGTTTATAAAAGTATTTTTAGATGCGTACGATAAAGATCTAGTGCAAAAGAGAAGGGAAGGCGCTCTCTTAGATGAGCGTACTGCAAGAATTTACCAAAATGTCTACTCAGACAAGGACAATCATTATGCTCAGGGAAATATTCTTACAGGTGAACGCCTTCATCACTTTGCTGTTGTACGTGCGATGAGGGATTTAGGACTTGATACTTCCCTGACTGTCGACGCTATGGATGATATCGATGAATACGTCCAAATCTACTACAAACGTTATAATACATACACTCCTCAGTCAAAGGAGGTGGGCCAGTTTCGCGGGTCCGGCCCCTTTTAATTCATCAACGGAAAATCCCTTGCGAATAGCTGTCGTTGAAGCTGATCATCATTCACCACAACAGGCAAAATCGTTGAAAAAAGGCTATATCCTTGCGAGAGTGGCCATTATAGGAGCTTTTTGTGTGTGGCTTATTATCTTAACGATTTTGCTTTTGAAATAAATCAGGAGAGGTTTAGACCTCTCCTGATTTTCCTAAATTGCAAAAAGCCAGAAGAGCGATAGAATGACAAGCGAATGAGGTTTCTTAGCATTCACTGAGATAAGAAGGGTAGGAGTCATGTCAAAAATAGATGGATTGTTGCAAGAGCATTCACTTCACTCAGTGCGAAGCGACGGATCGCAAATGATAGCATTGGCAACGGGACAGACTCAGACAGGTTCAGAATGGGAGATCCTTCTTGTCCGAAAAAACGGAAGTGTTGATAATGATGGAACACTAATTCTTGGTACAGGCGAAAAAGCTGTATTGCGGAAAACGTACAATAATGAAAAGTTGCAAGAATTTGCCGCTCTTCATGATTTCGTCGAGTGGCGACCATCTGTATTCGAAGAACATCCCGGCGAACACTCAATTTCGCTACAAGATAAACTCCAGCAAACAGAACGTGACCTTCAGGAGGTAAAAAACCAATACGTGACGGTTGAAAAGCAACATCAGGAAGCGCAAAATCGAGTTAAAGAGCTTATGTCCTCCAATGCAACTCAACGCAGAAAAGAAAAAACGGGTTCACACATTGCTCTTGAGGAAGTGGAAGAGCGTATCAAAAGTACAGCTGCTGCTATAGCAGAGCGAACACCAAGTCATACTCAAAAAATCATCGCTAACCAGGTCGAACTGGGTGCTGGTTTCTATGAAGAAGTTGGGGTGCAATCTCATGAAAGCTTTCGTCTTTCCTTATGGCTCGCAGTTGCTGGAGGAGCTATCTTTTTATTGACAGTGGTTGCAACCGTTATCATCTCGTTGTATCGAGGTGATAACACGCTCATTACTATTATTGGATCAGTTGTTGCCGGCCTGACAGAAGTTCTTGCTGCTTCTAATCGCCTCTATAATCAGGCATCCCAACAGTTCGCCAACTTTCAAATTTACCTCGACCGTATTAATCGTTCCTCAATCTGCTACACAATGGTCAGCGAGGAAGCCTTTGAAAAGAAAACCCAAAAGCAACAAGAGGCAATCGTCAAAATTATCGATACTCTTCTCAAAGAGTAGATACTATCAACTAAGCACGATAAGACCCATTTTGCGGGGCCATCGATTGGAAAATAGCATCATCATACTGCCATCAGAGCCTTTTCTTAAGGTTGTTTCCGTTCCATATCTTCTGGAAAAAATCCCATCATGCGTTCGAAGAACGTTCGCTCACGTCGTTGCGTAGGTTCTAGGTATTTCGTCGGCGTGGTGGAAGTGCCTTCCTTCAAATGGGTAAGGATTTGTGCCAGCATTGTTTCTATCCGATCGAGTCGTGTGGTATAGTCACGAAGGATCTGAGCATGCTCATCAAGTATGATTTTCTGACTCACAAGGCGCTTTACAGCATCTTCGGTCAAACCTTTCGATACAACCAATTCCCTTGTTATATCGCCATAGACTTTATTCAGTGTCTGTTCTACCATCTCTAACCGATCTTCTGGTAGTGGCATCAGAGTAACCTTCCGTTTATTCGCTGAAATACCTACTATGTAGCTCTATTATAACTTACTGCGTGGGATTTTTGTGGTTCAGATGGTATAGCTTTCAGAAAAAGCGAGAAATTGGTACAGCATAGACCGCTCTAGAAAGCCAATTTTAAAGAGGTAAGTACAATCACTAGTCTAACTTTAGCAAGGCCTATTTTTGCTGACCCCCTCGGTGGAAAATGCCAGTACACGCTACCATGATAGAGAAATCAAAGCATGGTATAATAGAAAAACTGATGAGGGTTCAAAAAGGAGGGTTCTATGTCAAATCAAACAGGTGTTCTGGTTACAGTCGATACTGTTGTTCCACGCCTTTCTCCCTCTGGACCTGGCTGGGAAGTGGTGCTCATCCAACGCAAAAAGCAACCGTATCAGGGCATGTGGGCACTTCCTGGTGGTCATCTAACGAATGAAGACGCGTCGTTGGAAGCGGTTGCTCAACGCGAAACATGGGAAGAAACTGGCCTCGACATTCCTCTCCACCTCTTTCAGCAAGTGCACACCTTTGAAGATTTTGAAGATCCACGTGGAAAGTATGTGTGCCTGCTTTATGTTCTCTCTGAACCATTGAGTCCCGAGGCTAAAATAGAGGCGGGTGATGATGCTTCCCACGTGCAGTGGTATTCGGTAGAGGATTTACAGAACCTTCCAGAGCTGGCTTTCAACCATATCAGGCTTTTGCGTATGGCCCTCCGACAAATGTTTACGGCTTCTTATCACAAAGCTCTGGATCTGCAGGAGATAGATGCTTGCCAGTGCGAAGCTGAAAGTGCTCCAGGTTTACGGTGTTCAAATACTGCCTATTGGCGCTACGATGGCGTTGCTGTTTGTCCGAGAGACAGCCAGGCGGCAACCAGCTTTGAAAACAGCTATAGCGGCATATAAGTCTGTGATTTGATAGTAGTTTTGTCCTCATTGATGGCTATAGGCCAGTCAAGAAGTCCCGTAGAGCAATTATACCGATCTCGTTAGCATAATCGATCTAGGAAGCGTTTTTGGGGGAGCCAGTACAATCACTGATCTAAAGAAGCAAGGCCCATTTTTGCCGACCCCCTCTGGTGCGAAATGGCATTGCACAATCCATCTAAGGATATCCAGGCAATAGCAAAGTGTGATGTGTTTGTTATCTCTCTTCAATGTACAAATGACCCTTTGCCGAGTATAATTTTAGCGAAGAGAGTACCGCGAGATTGCATGTGTTCGCCGCTTGAGATAGGAGAAATGCTTTGCAACGATCTGCTGATGTGATCATAATTGGAGCTGGCATCATTGGTTCCTCGATCGCTTACTTTTTAGGCAAAAGAGGTGTAAACGTTCTTGTTCTCGACAAAAATGAGATTGGTTCGCAATCATCTAGTGCCGCTGCTGGACTCCTCGCCCCTATACGGCCTCTCGCGAAAGAAGACAATTACAGACGCCTTCTTCTTGACGGCATTAAACGGTTACCCGCTATAGTGCCAGAATTGGAAGAAGCGACTAACATCGACGTTGAATATCGGCTGACTGGTACGCTGCGTGTGTTACCTCGTGACAAAAAAAAATCCGTAAGTGACTGGGTCACAAGTTATAAACAAGCTGGCTTCCATGTAGAAATGCTTTCCCCTGATGAAGCTCATGAAAGAGAACCACTCTTATTCTCGGAATTATGTGCGGCTGTCGCTATCGCTGAAGAAGGCCAGGTGAACCCCATTAATTTGACTCAGGCGTATGCAGGCGCTGCAAAGGCGCTCGGTGCAACATTTTATGAGCACTGTGAGGTAGTAGGAATACAACAAGCATCCGATCAAGAAAAAGTTACGGGCATCCGAACGGTTGAAGGGGAAGTCTTCTCATGTAACCATCTGGTCATTGCAACGGGGGCATGGTCAGCCTGTTGTGGTCAATGGCTTCATTGGACGCTTCCAGTATATCCCGTACGAGGTCAAATTGTTGCATTGAAGCAGCCAGCTAGCCCTATCAAACATATCATTTTTGATGAAGGACTTTACGACGAGGACATCTATATTGCACCTAAGCCAAACAACGGTTTAATAATTGGAGCGACAAAAGCTGATGTCGGATTTAACACATCGGTGACGGCTGGCGAGATCCTTCACTTGCTCGATGTGGGTACACGCCTCGTTCCAGCCTTAGAGCAATGTGAGATCACTCGGACATGGGCAGGTCTCCGTCCCAAGACACCGAATTCTCGTCCGATTTTAGGAGCGGTTCCTGGGTGGGAAAATGTATTTGTAGCTAGCGGACATGGTGGATTTGGCATCATGCTCAGCGCTATCACTGGCGAGACTCTTGCCGAGCAGATTGCTACAGGACACATACCAGATATTATTCGCCCATTTCAACCTGAAGCGTCATAGATTGTGTTAAATTGCCCTATCTACAATTATTTTTCAAAGGCACCCAGGGATTTAAGGGAATTCCTTTGAGCCTCTGTTAATCCACTGGCCTCTGTAATGTCCATCCGCTCATAAGGCCTGTCTGGCCGTAGCATCTTGATACGTTGCGCTGTTTTCGTATCCCAAATCATAATAGAGCCATCATGACCACCACTAGCAAGTTTGCTGCCATCAGGGTTAAAGCCGACAGATAAGACACGGTTGGTATGCCCTTCCAGCGTATGCAGATGCTGAAGCGCCTTTAAATCCCACAATTTGATCGTATGATCTTCACTGGCACTGGCAAGTATAGTGTTATCGGGACTGAAAGAAACTGAGCGCACGTGGTTGGTGTGTCCTTCAAATGTATGGATATGCTGCTGAGTGTGGAGATCCCAGAGGAAGATGTTATGGTCATCACTACCACTAGCAATGAAATTCCCATCATTGCTAACGGCAACGGACCAGACCCTGCTCTTGTGGCCTTGCAATATTCCTTTACATTCACCAGTTACAGTGTCCCAAATGCGTATAGTCGCATCTTCACCGCTGCTCACTAAAAATGTCCCATCAGGACTGAAGGACACTGACCAGACCCAGCCTGCGTGTCCTTTCAAGATATGCATACACTCACCAGTTTTCGCACTCCATAAACGCACCGTATGATCTTCGTTGCCAGTTGCAATAATGTCGACTGCCAGATTGTAAGCAACACTCCATACACGGTTAGTAGTAGAAATAGATTGAGCAGCTTCATTGTAAGCATCAAAAGTACGAAGACAGGTCCCGTTATCAGACCAGAGGCGCGTTGTCTGATCCTCGCTGCAACTCACGATTTTACCATCAAGGGCAAAAACAACTGAACGGATTCGGCTGGTATGCCCCTTTATAACCTGTAAACATCGGTCTGTATTAACATCCCAGAGCCGGATCGCAAGATCCTCATCACAACTAGCGATAGTGTTGCCATCCAGGCTCCATGCAATAGACCAGATCCAGCTTGTGTGCCCTTGCAATGTATTGAGGCTTGCGCCCGTTCTTGCATCCCACAAACGGATAGTCTGATCATCACTCCCACTCGCGATCATTGCGCTGTCAGAACTGGCTGCAACGGACCAGATGCGGTTGGTATGTCCTTGTAAGGTCTTAAAGCACTCACCCGATTGGATGTGCCATAAACGTATCGTTTTATCGTCGCTTCCGCTGGCAAGTAAGTCTCCATCTAATCCAAATGAAACCGACCAGATGCGATTTGTATGCCCTTGCAATTCTCTAAGGCATGTTTCAGTTTCGACATCCCATAACTGGATAGCTTCATCATCTCCAGCGGTCGCAATTGTTTTCCCATTTGGGCTAAATGCAACCGACCAGATTTGATTGTGTCCTTCAAAACGCTTTACACAATGCCCTGATGCCACATCCCAGAACCAGGCTGACGAAGAATCACCACCATTAAGAATCTTTGTACCATCTGGGCTGAATGCCACTGGCCTGACGATATGAGCATATCCTTCGAGGCATTTGAGACATTGATGGGTACGGCTATCCCACAATCGGATTGTTTGATCTTCACTCCCACTAGCAATGAGAGTGGCATCAGGGCTAAAAGTTACTGATCGCACACGATTTGTATGCCCACTCAGAATAGCAATACACTTCCCAGATTGAACATCCCAAATACGTACAGTCTCATCTTCACTTCCACTTACGAGCTGTGTTTCATCTGCATTGAATGCAACGGACCAGACCCAGCCCCGATGTCCTGTATAATGAGTTAATGGGGTGCCATCGTGTACCTTCCACAATCGTATTTCACCATTAGCGGTTCCGGCTGCCAGCAAGTTCCCAGTAGGACTTAAAGCTACCGTCAGAATGCTTCCAAAGGTATCAGTAAAAACAGACTGTGTAAGATCAGCCTGTGCGAAGTTCACATCAGGAAGTTGCGTGCCACGTAGATATGCTTGACGTACAGGGAGGCGCGAGAAATCAAAACTCTGCAAAGAAGCATTTAAATAAACGAGCATATTCAGAATGTTTCCCGCAAGATATCCCGATTGCCGTGTATGTCTGTTGTGATGCAAGGCAAGGATATGCTGAAGCTTCAGCTCAATTTCTTGTTCTCCAAAGTCTCTGAGGAGCTGCTTCACAACAGAAGAAAGGATAAGCCGAATTTGAATGTTGCGCACATAATCCTTTGCCTGCGCCTTGATCAAAGCATGGCTCATGCATAGACCATTGATCTTTTCCACCCTAATGTCATGCGTCATTTCTTGAATAAAGCGATCTGTCGTATATTCCATAATCACAGGCTGGAGGAAAAAACGAGGCATCGTAGCACTATCGGCCTCAATCAGAAAACGACGACGCAAAGACCATACTGCGTCAAGCAAATCTTCTTCGAGCAATTGAGAAATATAATTATCTTGCAGTTCATCCAGTGTGATTGCTTCACGTTCAATCATTAACCAATACATAATACTTTTTTCCAGATCTGAGAGGCGTGCAAATTGAAGATCGAGAGGATCACGAATATCTCCTAACACAGATTTGCCTTTCTTCAGGAATGCAGCAATATCTCCTCCAAAGACTTCTTGGACAGGCTCAGATGCCAATTTTAAGTACAGTGGATTACCAGCGTAAAGCTGAATAAATGCATCCCAGGTTTCTTCATCCCCAAACAGGTGTGTATCATGGAGTAAATTTCGTCCAGAGGATATTTCCAGCCCCGACAATTGGAATGAGCGAACTGGATTTTTTTGACCTTCTAAACGTGCAATATCGCGCACCTTTTCACGACTAGTGAGTAGAAGGCAACTTTTATGCCTGGCCTGGCCGATGTATTGCAGCAATGTAGCGTATTCATCATAGCCGGGTCTGTAAGCTCCCGCTTGTCGCTCTTCCAAAATAGATTCCATATTGTCCAATACGATCAAGCACCGATGAGCGCGTAGATAGTTCAAAAGTATTAGAATCTGCTCATTCAAGGACTCTGGCAACTCAATTTGCTGCTGATGCGAGAGGAAGTGAATACAACTTCTGAGAATAGATTTTAGAGAAGGTGCATTTTGCAATGAGCGCCAAAATACATATTCAAAATCGTGTTTTACGCTCTCAGCGATGTGTGCAGCTAAGGATGTTTTTCCAATACCTCCGATACCTAATAACGCTATGATTGAACATTTATCAACTAGCACCCATTGAGACGCTTTTTCAAGTTCTTGGTTACGTCCATAGAGAGTTCTTACAAAAGGGGCTTCTCCCCAATCCTCTCGTAATTGGGGAAATTCTGCGGCACTTTCATCTTCAGAAGTGTGTTCATATTCTAATGATGAGTCAAACCCTAATGCAAGCGCGGACACTCCAAAGACTTTACAGGCCGCATCCAACAACTTTGGTTGTGGGAAACTTTGCCCTTGTTCCCACCTGATATATGTCTTCCTGTCAACTCCGATAGCTGCCGCAGCCTCTTCCTGAGACCAGTGCCGCTGATCACGCATCAGTCGTAACTTGCGGTTGGGACCCGGCATGCCGTGCTTTTCTTGCATTATATATTGTCCTCTACAACTCATTAATCCAGAAAACACAGTTTGGTACATCCATTGGGACAGAAATACCCCATCTATGGGACTGGTATGGGACGGTTATTCAGGAGCATATCCAATAAACTACCTATAGAACATATATGAACAGAATACCCAACAAAACGACAAGTTTCAACGAAAACATCACTGGTTTTAAGGATTCTCTGTTTGAGATGTTTCTAATCAACTCGTAAATTTATTACAGCTTCTTCAGTAAAGAAAGGATATTCCCATGGATGTGATTGTTTCTGTGAACCTCTGGTTTATGCTTACCCTTTGTTTGATTTTCCTGGTGATTGGCTTGATCATTGGTGGGCGCAATAGTCGTTCCCGCTACTAGAGAGGCAGGAGTAAAACAATGGATATTACTTCTATTGCGCTTATCGTTTGCCTCTGTCTTACCAGCCTAATCCTGGGAATGGTCCTTATGGCAATCATCTTGCACCCGTATCGCAAAGAGTTAAAACGCGCCAAGAAGAGTGAAGCCGCATGGCAACAGTATCAGCGTCAGGTACGCAATCTGAATAGATAAGAAGACATGCTCAAGCCTTTTCGTTCGAAGAGTCTTGTTCCAATAGAGGTTTTTTTCGCGGCCCCTTAGGCCCACGTTTACGAGGTTGTGCCATGAATGCCTTGAGGGAGTCTTCGTAAACAAGCCAAACAGTGCCGACCCTGACTCCCTCAAGGCGTTCTTGCCGCAAGAGGCGCTGGATATATGTTGGATCAAACCCCGATATCTTAGACGCTTCTGCAGTAGATAGAACCATACGACTGGTATCAATCTGCTCTGGCATATACTTTCACTCGCTAACTTGTCTGTTTGCACGTACATATTGTTCTTCTAGAGTATATCACTGAATATTCGTTACGGCTACCCTTGACAATTTGTCCGTCAGTGCGTACAATATACATATGATTTGTCTGTTAGTACAGATAAATTAGTAACAAAAGTTGGCGGCTTTCTCGCCTGAGTCAATTGGCGAGTGGATTGAGGCGAGGGATATCCCTCGACACATTGCCGCAAGGCAGAAAGGTTACTACCATGACACGATCAGGCAACGAGACAAGTGTGCAAGAAATTGTTGAGAACATCACGACGTGGGAAGAGTACCGCAACCTGGAGACGTTTGTTGTTGGACGGAGCGTAAGCCTGGAAGCGTACCGGACGATGGATTGCAAGCACTGTAATGAGACGTACAACTTACCTGAATTTCAGGCTGAGCGTGCATATGTTGCACTGGCAGAGCAGGCGCTTGCACAAGTGAAGACGCTGGAAGGACGCAGCACCGCATTTTTACATGCGCAACTTGAGCACGCGCAACGCTGCATCGTATCGTATACGGACCTCCTGCAATCTGGTAATGCACGGGTCATCGAGCGTCAAGAGCTGTTAGAACGGTCCACCTTTGAAAAAGGTGCATTGGCTGAAGAGATCAGTACTATTCTTGCATCACGTTTCCAACCTGCGAACTGATGAGGAGAGAGGCGGGTCGCTCCTGTGTACTAGACAGGGCGACCCCTATCATCAAAACCTAAGCGTCGATTATAACCCCATAGGAGATTATACCTTATGTCAGAAGACAAAAAACAGACTCAGCAGGCCGAAAAATTCGGCATATCCTTGCTTCTCAATGGCAAACCTGCCACACAACAAGAGGCCGCACGGATTCTTCGCGCTCCAGCACTTGCAAGTGATCCTGACGAACGTGCCACAAAACCGATAGCTCAAGTAGATCGTGGCTTCAAGCTGATGCGATGAGAGGTGATGCTATGACAAAGACCGTCCGTGGGTATGTCATTCGTTCACACCAATCTGGCGATCCAGAATATGTCGATCAAAAGCAGAAAGCCTGGGCAGAGAAAGGGACACTTCCCGTGGAATGGGACCAGGTAAAGCGAGATGCCCAGATTGATCAGGCACAAATTTACACCAACGCTCAAGGTCATCGTAGGGCAGACAAACGGCACATCCTCGATCAGAAGGGGGCATAATGCGCATCAACATTCCGAAGCTCATCGTCCCGCAATCAGGTGTGCCAGTTGGTCAACCACGGCCATTAGAGGTATGTCCAAATTGTCGCTACGTGCTCAGCAATTCAGGGAAATGCGAAAACATTCTCTGTGCTCTTGAGGGTGGCGGCAGTTCAGGAGGCAATACAAGCAATCTCAAGTTTTACAACAATTGTAGTTTATGTCAGCAAAAGTGTACCGGACATTAAAAGGAATGAGGGGCGTGTCTCGTCATCGCGCGGGGCACGCCTGGTGAAACCTCTTTTCATTAGCAATCAAACCTCGAAAGGAGGAGAGTATGTTCAATCCTCAACGGACATCGATTGTGACCGAAGATACTTCTCTAGAAGATGAATACGAGATCATACGCCTGGATGCATTGCCTCCGGATCTGCGCGACCTGGCAGTGCTTCATGTCATTGATCAGTTTGAGTCTGTGCCTTCGTATGGTGAACGCTTTTCTGAACAGCATCGCCCATAGCACAGTCGATAGACCTTTGCTCATTGATTCCTCGGAATTAGTGGGCAGATGCCTCTCGATTGAGAGGGGGAAAGTCCTTTCCCATTGAAAAAGGCTCACGTGTTACGAGCACGCAAGCCCGTTTTGAGTCCCCTTTTAACCACCCTTTAAAACGATAGGTCCAAGGCGCTCCGTTCCCACTCTACAGGAGCGGCGCGGGCCTGTCAATGGAGAAACGTCTATGAATACACAACACTATTCTCCCACTCTGGCAGAGTGCGCTCCGCTCCCACGGCTGACACCTGAGCAAGAACGGGCACTGATCGAGCGTGCCCGTGCAGGCGAAGACGTGCGAGATCAGATCATTCTTTCCTTACAACGACGTATTGGTGCCCTGGCGGCGAAGTATGCTCGACCAGAGGAACAGGAAGACCATGCCGATCTGGTCAATTCGGCCAACGTTGCGCTGTTGAAACACTATCAGCGTGCTCTCAAGCATCCCAACCCATATGCATACCTCCTGCGTACTGCTCAATCCACCATGATTAACTACTACCATGGATATGGAGAGCATACCCAACGGGAGCGTGTTCCGCTACTGAGCCTGGATGAACCACATGGGGAAAACGGTGCCGCGCTCACCGATTTAGTGTCTACGGAACACTCACTTGAACATTCATCTTTTCTGGAAGGGGCAACAACGACGTTCCTTCGCCAAACCATCGCCACTCTACCAGTGAAACAGCGGTTGGTGATTGAACGCCACTATGGCATAGGACGTGTTCCCGAGCCTTTAAATGGCATCAATGATGAGACATCTCCAACGCAGCCACACTCTATGAATGCCTTCTATCACCACAAAAAAGCGCTCACAGCCTTACGTATCGCTCTTGCGGCCCAGTTTCCACAGTTCGCCGAGGGAGGTGTCAAATGAGTACCCAGAACGCTGAAAAGCAAGCTCCTGCAATGACCCGCAAAGAGGCGCTGGCCGTCGTGAACGAAGTCATTGCACGTGTGAGTTGGCATCTCTATGATCAACATGCCACTGAAGAAGACGAACGGTTGCGTAAGCAGATCTCTTCAGCCTTGCGTACCCTTGCAGTGACAGTCCACGGAAAACCAGAGATCGGGTTCATGTCAAGCCTCTGCGATGTCTGTTACCTTCAGTATGCCGAAGTCGCGAGTCCTTTTATCACGCTGAAGGGGAGCATAACCTCTCACTCCCCCTGTGCAGCTTGCGTAGAGCGGCTTCAAGCAGAGGGCAAGCTTGAATGTATCACCAACTGGGCGACAGGGGAGGTGATACCATGCTAGACGCCGCTGCTCACACGACGACGGCGATAGACATCACCCTACGCCCTTATCAACTCACCTGTGTTTCGCGGGTGCTGACGGCGTTCCAACTCCGGCCAAAGGGAGGGCGTGTGTTGATCGTCCTTCCCACGGGCTGCGGGAAAACGCTGGTGTTTGCCAAAGTTGCCCACAGCATGGGCCTGACGACACTCATCATTGCACATCGGCAAGAGTTGCTCCAACAGGCTGCCGACAAGTATCGCATGATTGATCCGACGGCAATTATCGGGCAAGTGGGAGCGGGCCGCCACGAATGGGGTGCACCCGTCACCGTTGCTAGCGTCCAGACAATTAGCAGACCTGAACATCTGAAGAAGCTCAAGCTGTTTGGGTATGGCCTGGTGATTATTGATGAGTGCCATCATAGCGCCTCTGCCGGGTATCAAGCCGTCCTGGATGCTCTTCCGGAAGCATGCGTCCTGGGTGTTACTGCTACACCAGATCGCCTGGACAAACAGAGCATCGAACAGATTTTCGGGGAACCCATTTTTCAAGCATCCATCATCGATATGGTGGAACAGGGCTACCTCTCGAATATCCGCGCCATCGCGATCCCGACGGCAACCTCCTTAGATGACTTGCATACGCAAGCGGGTGACTTCAAATTGGATGAATTAGAGATTGCGGTGGATACTCCCGACCGCAATGGACGAATCGTGAAGGGCTACCTCAAGCACTGCAATGGGCGACAAGGACTCTGTTTTGCCGTCACCGTTGCTCATGCAGAACATCTGGCAGATGCGTTCAAGCGTGCGGGTATTCCTGCCGCCAGTGTCTGTGGGGAGACGCCACAGGAAGAGCGGAAACGCATCCTGGCAGACTATGACACCGGAGAGTTGCTCATTCTCTGCAATGTCGGTGTCCTCACTGAAGGCTATGACCATCCAAAAACGTCGTGCATTCTTATGGGACGCCCAACCCAATCACGAGCACTCTATGTACAATCGATTGGACGCGGGACACGCTTAGCACCTGGGAAGATTGACTGTATCATTCTCGATATCACCGATAACACTCTCAAGCACCGCCTGGAACCTCTTTCCCTGAGCCGCGCACTGGTACGCCCGTTGCGCGATGGGGAAAGCATTCTTGAAGCCAAAGAGCGGGAAGAACGCGAAGAGCAAGAACAAGCCTCCGAAAAGATCACGGGGCAGGGTGAAGAGCGGGAACGTTGGACAAAGGTCACAAAGCGGGAGCAGGATCTCGAAATACATCTGCTTGACCGGATGAAATGGCAGCGCAAGCACAATGGGGTCTACCACATGGACGTGGGAGAACAGAAACATCGCATTCTCCTCTTCCCTTCTGAGACAACCGAGGGGCACTATTCCGTATGGGCAAAACTGGCTCCGGACTTCCGGACGCAACAATGGCTCAAAGATAGCCCTTTAGACGATGCGATGCAGCATGCGGAGATGAAGGCACGATTGCTGCAATCCGAGAAGAAGCAGCTTGTCGATATGGGAATGCCGTGGCGCTCCGGCCCGGTAACGGATGGGCAGCGGTTCATGCTCATCAAATTTGGCATCGACTACACCGGCTCCATGACCAGCGGTGAAGCCTCCGACCTGATTGGAAAAGCAATCGTGGAGCGAGATCGGTTGAAGGCGCTCAAAAAAGCGGAACAAGAGGCGCTCAAAAAAGCGAAGAAAAATGCAAAGGAATTGCGTAAGCGTGGGAGGGCAAGCGCATGAACTACACCTTCCCTGCTTTAGAAACTGCGCCGAAAATTACAGACCTGGTAGCTACAGGCGCTCCCGTTGCGATCGGAGTCTCTGGTGGAAAAGCTTCGGATGTTGCGACCGGTGAAACCCTGGCCTATCTCGATCAGGTAGGCCATGTTGGGTCACGCATCCTCATTCATAGCGACCTTGGCCGCATCGAATGGAAAGACTCTCTTCCTGCCTGCGAACGTCTCGCCCGGCGGTATGACCTGGCATTGGTTGTTGTCCGACGACAGGCGGGAGACATGATGGATCGCTGGCTGACCCGCTGGTACAACAATTGTGAGCGCTATGCCCACCTGCAATGCGTGAAATTGATCCTGCCCTGGTCAACCGCCAGTATGCGCTTTTGTACCAGCGAACTGAAAACCGCCATCATTTGCCGGGAGCTGATCACGCGCTATCCCCAGCAGGTCATCCTCTCGGTTTCAGGACTCCGGCGACAAGAAAGCCCCAAACGGGCGTTAGCTCCAGTCTATGCGCCGCAAACAAAGTTACTCAATGTAACACATGGAACAAGTGGCTATGACTGGCATCCTATCCTGGCCTGGACGCTCGTTGATGTTCTGGCCTATCACCGCATCCACAACATTCCATTGCATGAGGCATACACGCGCTATGGAACCACGCGGGTAAGTTGTGCCTTTTGTATTCTCAGTTCCCTGCACGACCTGGTTCAATCGGCAACGTGTCCGGACAATCACGACATTTACCGAGAACTGGTCGAACTGGAAATTGTCTCCTCATTCAGTTTTCAGGAAGGCCGCTGGTTAGGGGATATTGCGCCGCAGCTCCTGAGTGGTGAAACGTTAAACCGCCTCAAGAACACCAAACAGCGGGCACGCCTGCGCGAAGAGGCGGAGGCAGACATTCCCAAACACCTGCTCTATACCAAAGGCTGGCCGCGCATCTTGCCAACGCTGTCAGAGGCACGCTTGCTGAGTGATGTGCGCCGAAGAGTCAGCGCGATTATGGGGCTTCCCGTGTTCTACACCGATGCTGAGAC
>JACDAE010000054.1 GCA_013695595.1 Ktedonobacteraceae bacterium
GGAATGAATTCTGGTATAAGCGTCGTTAAAAGGCCATGACTATCCATGAAGCGCAAACGCGTAGTACCGCCGGGTGGTTGTAAGATAGCTTGTAATTCATCATGAATACGTTCGGGTGCCACCTGTGTCAACAAGAGAACATCACGAGACAACATCAGCGCCGTATGTGGCTCAATTGTGAGCTGATAGCGTTGCATAAAACGGACTGCCCGCAACATACGCAAAGGATCGTGCTGGAATGTGCTGTCATCAACTGCCCGCAAGCAATGGTTTGTCAGATCAGTGTGACCATGCAAGGGATCAAGCAAGGGAAGAGCAGTTCCATTTGTAAGGCTAATAACAACCTCTGATAGCGGTAGTGCGATTGCATTGATGGTGAAGTCGCGCAGGCGCAGGTCTTCTTCGACGTTGCCACCGCGCAGAGGCGAGATGTCCAGAAGTATTTCCTGCTGGTTCTGTTTGATTGTGATGCGGCATGCTTTATCGTTCATATGAGCGTAGTGACCGCCAAGGAGATTTGCAAGCTGGCGTGCCAGGCCCGGTGTGTCGCCAACAGTTATGATATCCCAATCGGTGCAGGGGACATTTAAGAGCATGTCACGTACCGAACCACCAACCAGATAGGCCGGTTGTGAGCGCGTTCTAAAAAATTGTGCTGCTTGCTGCAGGGTATGTAAGATCTCCGTTGTTAGCTGATAGGTTTCTTTATTCATGCCCACTCGTAAATAATTTTTCAGGGATAGCCCCTGAGCGATAATTCTGGTTCTATACTATCATTTGTGTCTAGAGGGTAATGAAGCTGAACCAGGGTGTAGAATCCTTCCTTTCACTGTGTCAGAATAGGTGGGTCAAGACAAAGAAAGTGATTGCGATCCTCTTTCCTTTCTATGGCCTTTGCAATCGATGCATCCTTCTTTTCGGCAAATTCGCATATTGTCACAGTAGAAAAAGACGCCACATACATAGAGTATATGTAGCGTCTCTTACTAAAATGTGCAGAATAGTAACTCGTTCCACACGCTATCAGGTGCGGAACGCGGCACGTACATTGCGGTCAGCGAACAGGTAGATCAGTATAGCAAGTGGGATAATCAAGCCAAGAATCGCAGATCCCACACTATTGTGTTGTACCAGCAAGCCATACAGTGATTCTACAACGCCGATCGCCTCGACGATTGCAGTAGCCCAGAACGCCCAGGGCTTCAGCGTCCATAAGCCCCAGAAAAGGACAATTTCTGCAATTGCAATGATCATGGCAATAACCAGTATAACTGCGGCACCAGCATCTAGAACAGCGCTATGGCTAGCGGTTAATGCTATGAGGGCAATAATAGAGAGAATGAGTGCCAGAATTCCAAAAACGAGTAGAACAATTGCAATGATACTCACTCCAATGGGTCGCTGTCGTCCAACTGTTTGCATGCTTTTCCTCCTTAAGCCATAAGATGTACAATAAAGCAGGTGGTATATCCTTCATCAAACGCAAAAGTGGTACCGTAACAATTCTCTCTTTATAATGTCTATTAACGCGCCAGATGAACGAGGTTACCAACTACGTATAATACTCTTAAAGAAAGGAAAACGTTTCATCCTTATAGGACAATATATCATTGTTGGGATCAGACGGCATACACTGAGCAGTACTTAGCGGAACAGGCGTGCAGACTCGCGCACCATTTGCAGGTTAAGGAGTTCTACCACCTCATAGGAGGTAATAAAGCCATTTTTGGGGCGTAGACGCATGACTGTCGGAAAATGACCGATGCGGCCATGGATTTCGGCTAATAAAACAAATGCAGCCTGTGCATAACCAGGAGGGTTGATGAGGAGCGGCTGTGTCTGCCATTCTTCGCATGAGAGTCCAATAGTATTGACGATACAGGTAATTTGTGGTCCTAATGGCTCTGTGTGATCGATCTGTACATAGATTGTACGAACTTCCACGATAGAATCCTGCGCAAGTGCCTCGATTTGTGCACATTGCTCTACAGTGAGTGGGTGCGTAAAATTGAGTACGAGCATGTGTTATACCCTCACAAAGATAGGTGCTATTCTTCTCTATTCGCTAGCCGTTGTGACGTACTACTATTATACATCCTTTGATGAAATTTTTTATGTTCAAATTGAGAACTACATGTATCGCACGCTTTCTGATCCCAGTCTTCTCTATGTCTAGTTTCTTCTGATGAAGAGTAGACGCAAGGAGAACTATTCTCAGGTCACTATTTGAGATGTTAAATAACCATAGCCGGCACTGGTTTTGCCGCCAATGCCCCATTCTTGTAATGCTTCTTGTAGCCATCGACTAGTCATCAACACATCTTCTCTCCGTTCCCTATATCGGGGAGTGTGAGGCGCGAGTGCGAAAGTAAAAATGGTGTTCGCCACTGTAAGAAACAACAACGGATTGGGACGCTGATCGTTGACAGGCGCTTTCCCTTTCATGTAGTAATCTGGATAATGGACGTTGATAATATCGAGCGCGAATGTGGCCTTCCCTTCAAGCGGGAGGGCATCGAAGAAAATAACGCTGCCACTTTGATCAGGGGAACCAAATATCCGGCAGATAGTTTCGTCATCTGTATTGATAGTAGTACTTCTATGCTCACTTATCTCACCAGTAACATAGTTTCGGCACAATCCCTTTAGAGCGCTGCCGGGGATACGTGGGAGGCCATAGAGAGGATGCAATGTGAGATTGGTTTCTAACACCGTTGCATTGCTCAGGCCTTGTGCCAGGTGCCAATCGGTTCTGGCCTGGAAGTGCTGTGCTCCCAGCGCTGTGGTCATCGCATGCCAGCGTCGATAGCTATGTAAGGCCAGATCAGCGTCGATAACATCTTTATTTATAAGAGTGCGTAGCCACTGATTTTTGTGGGCACTGTTTTGTAGCGCTGCCTGTGGTGGGTATTTATCTAGCAGCAAGCTCAGGTTCTTACAGTGTTTCATACGCTCGTCATCACATGCATCTGCTGTTTCTCTGGGCAGATAGTAGGTTGTGCTCATAGTTGCTGTTCCTCGCGATCAGGTTCTTTCAATTCTCCTTCGGCAAAGCGACGCAGCCAGGCACCAAACGCCAGACATTCTGTGGTGGCGCGGCGATAATCCGTGCTATCAGTGCCCTCATCAGTGATCCAACGCAGCAGGCCATCGTGCCCCTGGCACATAACGTCCCTGTTCTCCGTTGCGAAATGATGAGGGATGCGCATCCATTCGGTAAGGTGCTTGAGCAAAAGATACTGCGCCTTATTGCTATCGTTCTTCCCCTTTGCTTTGAGGTAACCAAGCGTCTGTCCCAATCCGTTCACCTGGATCATAGCGTTCAAGCGACGCGTTAGGGAGCGATATTCCTTTTCTAAGGTATCATTATGATGGTGTTGAATCTCGCGAATATTTTCCCATGCTTGCCTGCCACGCTCCTGTTCACTATTGCGACGCTGTGGCAGGCGTATCTCATTTGTCATATTTTTGCTCTTTTCTCCGTTAATCCCAACGGACATGCACCATGCCGCGCCCAACCGTTTCATCGCCGCCCAACTGCAGATAGCTCCCTCTCGCAGCATCTTGCGCTTTGATCGTTTCCAATACTTGCCTGCCCGGAAGCTTGAGTCCTTCTTTACCGTTCCGACGCGTGTCTGTTGCATAGATCGGGACGTAGAGAAGCGTATCTGTGGGAAGATGTTCCTCGGTCCAGAGCGCTCCCCTGGCCGCCGTTTTCGTATTTCTATCGATCCGTATACGTGTGATAACCTCTGTTGCGTAGAGCGTAAAGTCGCGGAAGTCGTTCTCAGGCAAAATGACAAGCGAGTTTTTCAACCTGGTGGACCAGTAATCATCGGTATTTTGTTTCGGCAGGGTATGTTCTGCCAACCATGCTGCAATCTCATCAACCTGGGTACTCATCAGGCTTGTAAAGCTAAATTCTTCCAGTACGAGACTATTCTGTGCCTGTACTGCGCTATGTGATGTAACGAGCGCGGTGCCGGGAACTGGTGCGTCTGGTAGATGCCAGGGAAGTGTTGCCTGACTGGTTCTTTCGATATCGCGTTTGAAGCGTGCGAGTATATCGCAGGAGGTTGTATAAGCAAATACGCCGCTCAGTGAACGGACAGGAAAGAGGAGCATGCGTGCATCACCAGCGATGAGTGCGCCCGCGTGATCACTTGTTTCGCCAGTCAGCGGAGGAGGGCCAAAGAGTGCGTTGATAAGAGTTGTATCTTCACGATTCTCCTCCGCCAGGGCGCGTAGCTTCCCTTTGATGCTACTCCCCTGGATCATAGGATATTGTGTTGTGCGTTCGCGCTGTATGGGCAGGTCGATACTGCTCAGGCCTGAACCCATGCCAGCGTGGAGGGGTGTCTCTACATAGAGGTAGAGCATGGTTGTTGCTGTGATCATTGTGCGTAATCTCCTGAGTAGGTGATGCCATAGCCGATCTGGCTACCATAATCGGTAAATGGAGAGAGCTTAGGAATTGGCGATTTGAAAAAATAGACACTCCCTGCCGGGACACAGCGACGTAGCGTTTTGCTCTTTCCTGCGTTGTGAGCGGGGTTGAGTTGCCAACCACCTATCGGCTGATAGCGCTCCATGGCGACCGCGATTGGTGCCTGGGTAGGCCATGTCTGAGGCTGCCATCCATGAGCGAAAGCTGCCGCTGTTGCCAGATACAGTAAATTTCCAGTTGAGTATTGCTCTACTGATGCAGAAGAGCCTGATGAGGGCAAGATTACTTCAAAATGGGCTGCGCGCCTTTCTCCACCCAGAATCATCCAGCCTTGATCAGGCAATCTGAGCAGGGGTTGTGTTAATTCATCAGCAATAAATTGATTGGGAAGTGCTGTGCCTTGTGACGTTATTTGCTGTAAACGAATATCAACGACAAAACCATAGATGAAGGGATCTTCGCTCCGATGATTCATGCGTATCATGCGTGTCTGGTAAAATTGACCTTCAGCAGTTGTCTTGCTCTGATTGTGTATGCCAATCCCTTGTCGTAACTCATAGATATAGAGCGTGGCGGGATCGATAACCTCAGAACGTTCGATAGCTTCCTGGCCGCGTAAGACTTTGAGTAAGCTCTGCTCGGTAAGCCAGCCGCGCAATAGTTCGAGTTTGCCCTGTACGGCGCGGTCCGGATAGAGAAGTTGCATCGTATCAGGCAGATTGCTTGCTATCGCGGCATTGTGGGGGCGTGGCTGTAAACGTACCGGCTGTTTCTCTTCACCCTCCTCGGTCAGAAAATGGGTTGGCATGGGAAAGAGGCGCTCGACAGAAGATGTGAGTGCAGCATTTTTAGAGAGCCTACCCGGAGCTATGCCAGTTATAGAGAAGCGGCCATAGTGATCCTGATCGCCAATGAGCGCCACGAGCTCTGGTTCCTGGAAAACTTCGGCCAATGATTTGTCAGGGTTCCAATAGGAAGCGATGGTGGCACGTAACGCTCCTTGCAATGTTTCGGGCGTGGGAGGAAAGAGCGTATCGGCATAATGGTTCTCACCAGCATTAAATGGGTGCCCGGTACGAAACAGCAGGAGTTCGCACGGTTGGATAAATATACGCATTACGCATGCTCCTTCCGCGCCAGAAAAAGCACAACAAGCAGCCAGCCTATAATCTCAATCAGGCCATAGCGCCTCTCTTCCGCATGAAGTTCAAGTGCGAAAGGGATCTGTTGAGAGGGACGTTGCGTATCATGGTCCATCGCCTGTGCAAGTTCGACCATATGTTGAGCCAGTATATAGATGCGTTGCCGCGCAAGAGGCCCAATGCGTTGGTGCAGCAAAATGCGTATAATTTCACTCTGCTGTGCCCCTGGCTCTAACGCAATCAGGGTAGGTGCCTCCTCTAAAAGCATGTATACACAGCGAGAGGAGAGGCACTCATGCGTAAATAATTCATAGAAGGTTGCAAATAGTTGGAGTGGCTGGAGTATGACCTGTTTTTCGTCGCGTTCGATACTATATTGCCAGTGGCATCCTACACGCGTCTGCTCACCAGAGCGGCGTATGATTGTGACGACCAGAGCATTCCGCCCATAGTGCTTCTTCGCCAGTTCTTCGGCCTCTCTAGCAATCTGGCGTACAGAGGAGAGCGTCGTATAATGGTGCGCGATAGCAATACCGATGCTGGCGGTAACGCTGCGTTTTCGCTCATCACTTTGCACGGCTGTCCGTACTTTACAGCAGTATGCTTGCTGTAATTGATCAACAAGGGCAAGAACCGTTGTGATGGGCTGTTGTCCCGTTGCCTCCCTTTCTGATATGAGGCTCTCATTGGTCAGGGGAGCGAGCGCGAAGGTATCATCGCCGCCAGCGTAGACGAGCCTGGCTGGATAGCGCTCGTGAACGATGGCCGGTGCTTGTTTGCGTGAGAAGGTTGAGACGGCCCGGCTGATTGCATTATGTTCATCTTCATTTATCACGCCTCCTACGAGCGGCCCCATTTTATCGCCGTCCATCATGATCATGGCATAGTAAGGTGTCGGTCGGACGATCCCGGCATGATCGGTGGCGGCCAGCAATTTTGTGAGCGCCTTGCGACCCCGTTCAGCTCTGTTTGCGGCGCGATAGTCAGGAGTGATGGAGTAGTCCTTCTGCAAGCGATAGGCTGTAAAGGTTTCGGGAAAAAAGCAATCCCCATCGCGGCTGAGAATAGCTCGTCGTGTAGGGTCGTCATTGGCCAGCGCAGTGAGCATGGGGAGGGTATCAGTAGCCATCCTATCGAGCGGCTCTCGTGTCGCATGCAGCCAATCCTGTATCTCTGTGTGAAGAAGCGTGCTGGAGAGAAGTTGCCTGACATACGATGCGGTCGCGATAGAACTGGTAGAGGGAAAGGCGGCGGCGATGTTTTTTGTAGTGAGTATCTGCGCATGGAAAGCAAACCGTTTTACCATATCAATTGCATCCAGTTGCTCCACTCCGCCTGGATTGAGGTCATGTGGGAAGGCGGCCGCGATGCTTTTCCAGAAGACATGGACTGCATCGCGGGAGGCCTCCTGGCCGTGCAATGCCTCACGCTCACCTGAGATGGTACTTTTTTCGCCCGGCTCGTTCCATAGTTCTTGTTTGGGAAACCACTTCACTGTGCGCGACCGCTTGCGTGCGGCCAGAGCCTCCTGTGCATGACGTAGCCAGGTAGGATAGTCTTTATCGTGGCGTGCAACGATGACCCAGAAGATTTCAAAGAGCGCCTCTGGACTAATCTGCCGCTCCCAGATTGCCCGCGTTATGCCAGGGTCTACCCCTACAAAAGGGCGCATGTTTTTTTGCCAGACATCCTCACAAATGCTCAGCCAGCGCTCTTCGATCTGTTTTATGCTGGTGCGTGCGCTGGCCTGGGCAATATCGAAGGTGTAAAAACAGGCAACGTACTTATTTGGAAGGTCTGGAATATTTTTAGCGAGATCGTCTATGGTGGGTTCGGCGGGAAAGATGAGGGCCGAACGATCTATCGTTTGCATGCCAGCTTCCATCAGAAGAGAGAGCAGGAAACTGCCTGACCAGAGATCGCGAGCTTTGCGAGCTTGAGTGATAAATGACTGTATGGGTCCTAATGAGAAAAGCAGCAGATATTGAGGCTTTTGAGATGCTGTCGTGGTCATATCATTACCTCCAGCGCGCCAGAGAAGGTAGGGATCCATTGTTCGATGATTACATAGTCTTCATAACGCACATCCCTTGCATGGGTTTTAAAGAGAACTGCAATTCCTACATAGCTGTTGTCACGTAGTACGGCGATGCGTAAGAGTAAGGGAGAAGGACGGCGTTGCTGAGAAAGCGGTGGAAGGGGTAGTCCAAAGATTTTGCGTTGTGAAATGTGAAGAGAATAGCGGTAGTCCTGAAGCCTTTTGCCGATAGTTTGTAGAGCCGCCTCGCTAGTTGGCCATGGTTGTTTATCCTGAAGTATCCACATGCGGCATGTATCGCGTGCCAGAGTATCAAAGTTGGCATCGTGTGGTGTGCGGTGTGCCACATCATAAAGCGAGCGAGCAAAAGAGATGCCATATTCGAGCTGATATTTAAGATCGGATGCCTGATCTGGAGGATTGAAGGGAAGATCGCTTATGGGTGTAACAGGATGAGCAACCAGGCTCCCGGCGCAGCGTCGCGAACGTGAGCCGAGTCCTCCCAGGTGAGTGAGCAGCCAGAGGAGGGCAATTGCTTGCTGAAGTTGCTTTGAGTTGCCATTGCGTACGGCTAATGTGACCTGAAAACGGGTGCCGGGCGGAAAATAGTGGCGGGCAGGTTTAAAATTCCCGCGTTCGGCCTTTCCACTTTGTGCCATAGACCAGAGCAAATAGCCGGTGCCGGTTGTCTGCCACTGTGTACCCTGTCGAGTACTGATGCGATCGTTAAAAGCGTAAGAAGGCGGAGATGAATGGGCTAATTTGATTGTGAGAGCAGAGCTTTGATCTCCAGCACCGAAGAGGTCACGCTCGGCTTGCTGAACGATTGCGAGTCCTGAGGCATCGGTGCCAACTATGCCGCCAAGCAGGGCGCGTTGCCAATAGCGCAGGACACCGCGTACTGGAGGAGTACGCAGTTCCGCTGTGCTCTGGTCTGCTCCGCTCAGAAAGAGAGGAGTAAGAGTGTGCACCTCAAAGATGCCTTTTTGCATAGGATAATCCTTTATGCTAGAATAAATAAGAGAAAAAGCAGAACGACTTCTGTTTCTCGTTTATCTGCTACGTGTATATATTTTGAGAGACCTACGTTTTTAGGTGCTTGCCGAATTTCAGTTGAAGAAAGCGATAGTCGAGACGCTCCTTTGCTCTGATAGACCAGGCCTCGCGGCATAAAGATAAGAGAACAGTTGTATGTGTACTGACAGTAGGAGCTGAGATGGAGAGGCGTGCAGCAACCTCCGAGGGATGAAGCCCATTGGCGAATGCTTGCAGAACCTCAAACTGGCGGTGTGTTAATTGCCTGATCACGTGGTCGCACCGTTCCCATTCTTCTGCCTCTGCCATGACTTCTTGAGCACGAATAATATCTCTCGCACTGAGGGAATCTGTTTCAGGTGTGGTCATCAGTTGCGAACGCACATCAGCACTCAGACGAGCGAGCGGGACAGGGATCAGGCTTATCTCATCTGGGGGAGAGACATGCATAAGTGCTCCATCTTGCACGCGTTTGAGAACATGGGGAGGAGTGTAGATGTGCCACATGCGGTCCTCATGTTCAAAGCTTAAGATGGCAGCGGAGAGGGAGAGCAGCGGCATGAGGCGTCGCCCACCGCTGATAGAGAAGTGCACAATACAATGACGTTCTTTCAGATCAAGGATGAGCCTATGCATCGTATTCAGAACATCATTGGTGCTGGCTTCGTCCGTAATCTCCTCTAATGGGAAGCCATTGTGATGCAGGACATGATGATAGAAATGAATGATCTGCCCATTGAAGTAGCGATCATTCAGGAATTCATTTTTGAGCCGTTGCAGCGAGTGTTCCATACGTGGATTTGAGGTTGCGGGATGGACGACATGGACCTCACTGATGGGAATATTTTGTTGTAATAGTAAGTCGAGCGTAAAGGTAACGACCTGGGGCTGTCCGCCGACGGTTGCCAACAATGTGTGAATGTATTCAGGTTCCGACATGGCATTCTCTTTCTGGCATAAGGAGGTTCCCTTGCTTCATTCCCTACCGGCGATACTGATTGGAGGACCGCCTCACATGGGAAAATCGGTGCTCACCTATAGTCTGACACAAGCATTACGGAAACGGTACATAGATCATTATGTCATCCGAGCCTGCCCCGATGGAGAAGGCGATTGGTCGCAAGAGAGCGATCATGAAGCCGTGCGCCAGATGCGCGTCAAGGGTCAGTGGCAACCAGAGTTTGTCCAGAACGTGTGCTATGCTCTGGAGCACCGCCATTTTCCCTTGCTGGTTGACGTGGGTGGTCAACCAACCGACTGGCAGATGAGTATTATGCATCACTGTACGCATGCTATTTTGCTCCTTCGTCCAGGCGATGAAACTTCGACCCGCTTCTGGTTGCAACTCAGCGAAGATCATAATTTGTTCCCCTTGGCTCGTATCCATTCGGTGCTGGATGGCACATCTACAATCGCTTCTTCGTCTCCCGTAATCGAAGGGATATTGAGCGGATTAATGCGTCATACCCAGGCGCAAGGCCCACTCTTTGACCTGCTTGTTGCTCGTATCCATACCCTGTTCACTGCAAGTTCAACCGGAGAACTGCGCCAGGCGTATTTCAACGAAGCTCCGGCAGAAGTTATCAATCTCGATACCATGTTACAGACGTTTGCCCCTCATTCCGAACGCTGGCAGCCTGAGATGCTACAAAAGCTTCTGCCAACGCTTCCCCATGACGTCCCGCTGGCAATCTATGGTCGCGGCACGAACTGGCTGTATGGAGCGCTGGTGGACTATGCTTATGCGCAGCCTTTCTACCAGTTTGATCCACGCCTGGGTTGGGTGAAGCCCCCTGAACTCACGCTTGGTAGAGTGACGACGCAGTCAGTTTGCATTGATTTATGGGAATGTGACGATATAAATGTGCTTACTGTCCGGCTGCTTGATGATTACCTGAAGTATACAGACGCGGACCAGTTAATCTTCCCGGCGGTGCCAGCAGGGCGAGGAATTATTTTGAATGGTAAATTACCGCTCTGGCTGGTGACGGCGCTGGTTCGTCTTTATAACACGGTTTTCGATGCTCCATGGGTTGCATGTTATTCGCCACAATTAGAGTGTGCAGTTGTCGTTGTTTCGCGTGTAACAACATACACTCCTGGTGACCTCATCTCTCTCCCTTTATATCGAGGGAGTATAGCATAGGGATAGAGAAAGCTGCATGGAAATATAAAAATATGCTATCTGGGTGCACGTAAGGTGACGCCCCTATGGCTGTTCGCAACGTTTCTCCTGTTCGTCAGGAAAAAGTTGAAATTATCTTGTAATATATGTATATTCAGGTGTGGGGGCAGGAATTGCTCTCAGGCCCGAAAGGGATTGAAACGCAAAAATGAGACCGATTGTTGAGTCGATCTCACACTGTTAAAAGAATATAATCCCCTTTTGAGGGAGTGCGGTGGCAGATCTGCCACGACGTGAGTCATTGGTAAAGTGAAAGTGCTTGCCAGTGACTCACGTCAATTCGCGAGTATTGTCACGAATGTGGCCTATCCAATTTGTCTCAAGTGTCCGAAAGTAATCACACAAGAGGAAATTGTTTCGGGATCTGTTCACACCGACACCTCTTATTATGAGCAGACTCTTCTCTGACGATTTTTGTAAATTGACATGACTATCAGGGCAATTCGTGGGAGCTTCCTCCACAATGATAAAGATTTGGGGCATTTCGACCCTTGTCATCAATTGCATTTACGCATATACTGGGCCTTACCTTTCTCTTCTGTGTAGGGTTTCCCTGATGCAGGTGGGTGAGATTTGCTATGAAGGCGAACAATTGCAAGAGTCAGAAACCCCACGCCTGAAAGGGCGGGGGCTTGGAGCAATGAAGTGGTTTTTGCCCGTCTTTATAGAGCTTTTGGATACATTGAAGAAGGTGATATAGTAGAGCAGAGAAAATATGTGAGTGGTGGCTTATATGCCTGGAAATAAAAAATGAGCCAGAATTATGGAGCATTGCGTATTGTACGTGTGCGCCCGTCTGCTGATGTGGTGCCCAATAAACATGATCGTTATCCCTCCGGTTGGTTGCCTGAAGAGCGACTGGTGCATTTGCTGAAGAAGGAAGAGAACACCATTGGACGAGCTTTAAGCAATGATATTATTTTGATGGAGCCGACAGTCTCACGCGAACATGCTCGCCTTGTAAGAACTGAGCATGGCTGGTTAATTTTCAATTTGACGGCACAAAACGTGGTGCGCGTCAATGGACATGCCGTCGCCGGGGGGGACTGTCTTGTGTTGCAATCGCAGGATTTCCTGGTATTGGGCAATACAATGCTCCAATTGATTGCCCCACAGGAGCATATTGTTGAAGAAGGTACACCAACTCTTCCGGGTTTCCCCTCTTTGTCTCCGCGGCCCGGTTCATCACCCTCTCCACAGGTATTTCATAATAGTTCATTGCCTGAAAAGAGTGGGCAGAACGGGCATGAAAAGAGTTTCTCAAAGCTCTTTAATCCGACCAGATCTGGGCAGTTGAACACAGCGGATCAAGGAAGAGATGAGCAAAAATTTGCCACACCACCCGCCTTGCATGTTGTGCATCCTTTAACAGAGCAGGCAGATGGAGATCAACTTCCTCAAGCATGGGACGAGGAAGAAGAAAGTTTGCTGGGGGCGGGTGTGACGATGCAGTTTGCCTTGCCACAACGTATGGGAACACGTACACGCTGGTTGATTGTTGGTGCAGGGATCAGTATTCTCGTAGTAAGTGCAATCATCACCATTATATTAAACAGCATCATCGGAATATCGGCCCTGGCACAAAATGGCCTCTCAAGCATTGTCGCCGCGCTCACTATCCCTCTGATCCCTGCGTTAGTGATCAATATGCTGGTGAGTTTTATTGATCGTTATGAGCGTGAACCCTGGTTTCTGCGCCTGGCTGCCTTTCTCTGGGGAGCTGTGATCGCGATACCGCCAGCCCTATTTATCGAAAAGGGTGTAATTAACCTGATGCAGCCTGTGTGGGGCCAAAACGATCTGCTTTTTGCGATCTTTAAGGGTCTCAACGCTGGCATTACCGAGGAGTCTGTGAAAGGCCTGGGGCTATTGCTGCTTTTTATGGTCCTACGAGACGAATTTGACAACGTGACAGATGGTATTGTGTATGGTGCACTTATCGGTGCAGGCTTCGCGATGGTAGAGAATTTCGTCTATTTTGCATTGTACTCAAGAGAATATCTGGCCTTTCTCATTGTTGGTCGTGTCGTGTTGGGCTGGCTCTCACATTCAACTTTTACGATTTGTTTTGGCGCGGCGCTTGGGTACATGCGTCACACCCGTGTACGTTGGCGGCAGATTCTGATCCCCTTGGTGGGCTATTTAGTTGCGGTCGGCTTGCATAGTGTCTTTGATTTTGTAGATTTCTATGCTAATGCGATTGTATTCAATGATCCAACCTTAATTACGATCTCATTGATTGCGATTATCTGCAATTATATTCCCCCCTTTATCGCCCAGATAGGCCTGCTGTATATCCTGATCAAATCGCTTGCTCACGAAGCGGCGGTGATTAGAGAGTTTCTGGCTTTTGAAGTGAGCAATGGTGTGGTACGTGTCGATGAGTATGCACTGTTGCAGAACTCGTTTCAGCGTACGAAGGAGGAGCGCCGTGTGTTGTGGCAGAGTGGATGGAAGCAATGGATGCGGGTAAGGGCTCTGTATCAGACGGAGATTGGACTGGCGTTTCGTAAATGGCATGTCAGCATGGGAGACAAGCCCAAACTCGGCTATCTGCAGCCAGAGGACGCTTATCGTCAACGTATCAAACGTTTGCGCTATGATATTCAGGCATCACAGCTCCAAAAGGCCGGTCGCCCCACTTTCTAATGAGGAAAAAATATACAGAAGACAAAGAGAAGACAGAAAGAAAATGGTATGTGTACATATCAAAGAAATGTACAGGTATGATGGGACGAGTCTCTGCCATTTTCTCATAAAGCATCATAAAAATGTGTTTTCTCTGGGATTTTCCCTTTGTATACCTGTTTTGTAGCTGTATTGTGAACAAATGGTGATGTCAAGAAGTGGTAAAGGAGAAATAAGAAAGGCATGTGTGTTACACTACATGTGAGGAGAAATTAGTAGTAACTCAGCTGTAATAAGGTTGACGCGAGGCTGTGTTGATATGGTATACTTTGTTTCGACACAGAAGGGGTATTTTGTAGCCCCCGAGTACTACGTGATGTAATACTATGTGGTGTGCAATGTAACACAATGTAAATATATTTGTTAGGGGTCGTCTTCACGATACCCATTGTGTTTGAGAATACAAATGGAAGAGAGATCACAAACGTCTATTTTTGAGGAGTCGGCTATTGTCGAACGGGTGGCGCGTATTGTCTCCAGCGTTCGCGGAATACGGCCTGATTATACACGGCTTGCGGCTGAATTAGAGCAGGCTATCTCTTTTGATGTATTCGGGGTTGTGCTCCTGCGTCATGATCGTGAGGCTGTGCGAGTTGTTGTTTGTCGTCGCGAGGCAGGTGGTGGCTGGCAGACATTGCAGCATCAATTGCCAAAAGAAGAGTCAATGTTGGCACGGGTATTGCAAAAGCCAGAAATGATAGTGAGTGAATATCCCGCAGGTCTGGACGGACCACCTTCGGTGAGTGGAGATGCCCTAAGTGGCTTTCATCAGTTGCGTTCAACACTCATTGTCCCGCTCAAGGTTGATGAGAGTGTGTTGGGAACGCTTGAGTTAGGGAGTACTGTTGAGCATATCTATGCGGATCTAAACTTACAGCGGTTAGTAGGTGCTGTCGCGCAAGTTGTGGCCTCTGCGATCGAGAGTGCGCAGCTTGGTGGAAGTGCCGAGATCCAGAACCGCCAGCGTCAGGTCTTGAAAGATGTCTCCAGTGCACTGACATCAAAGATGGATCTACCCACCATTCTGAATCAGATTGTGAGCGGGATTGCGGAATCGCTCAGTGTTTCCTCTTTTATTGTGATGCAAGAGCGTCGAGAAGGATGTTTGCGCATAGAGGCTCATTCCGGTCTTAATACGGAGACGCTAGAAAGGGCATTTGCGCAAAAGATAGTGGTGAGCGATCAATGTATTATTGGTCAATCATTGCTGCGAGGTCGCCCTTTTTTCTCGCAAGACATTGCCAAAGATCCGCGCTTTCCGCGTAGTAACTTGTTATTTGCGCAATTTGACATCCACTCCGTTTTTTGTTATCCACTGATGACTGGAACAACCGTGTATGGTGCCCTGGTACTTTGTTCAACGGAACCAGGTGGTTTTACTCCTCTCAAAATAGACATTCTTTCCCTTTTTGCCAGTCAGGCGACGATAGCGATTCACAACGGCATTCTGTTGGCATCAGCACATCAACGGAGCCGTTTTCAAGAAGCTATAGAGCATCTTGAGCGTGTGCATCATAACTCTGTCAACAATCTCCAGTATAGAGAAGATGAAAGAGCAGAGAGGGAGCAGGCTGAATATAAGCAGTTTGCGCTTATGAGTGAGGAAACACAACGTACCTTTGGGGTCAGCTTTGCCAGCCTTATCCGCTTTATTGGTAATCATTTGTTGACCCAGAGTGAGCAGGGCCTCCAGGCAATTTTGTCTTCCGAGCCGGACGAAGCCTATTTTACCTCATTGGAAGGGATGTTTAATGATGACGAACAGGATATGGCGCTTCCAGAAAAAGCCTTTTCGTGGGGCAACTCCAGACAGAATGATGAATATAAAGAGCCATTTGCAGATACACTTTCTCTTTTGACCCAGACAGCAGAAGCTGCACTGGCGCGGACTGGCATGCTGAGTGAACTAAGCCGCTTGTTGCTACAAGTACAACAATCAACAGACGGGGTAAGAGATGCATGGTTTGTAATTGATTTCAGTGGTAACTGTGTCTATCTCAATCCAGAAGCTGAAACATTGTGTGATATGCGGTTGGAACAGATCACCGCTACGTATGGAATACAAACATTAAAAAAAGTCAACGAGCATATGAATATAGAATATGCGTTTGCAAAGTTGCTTCCTCGCGTGCGAAATGTGGAAGAGGTACAAATGTACCTGCAAGAATTTATATCAGGAAACATGTATCAGAAGGAATTGCGGTGTGTGCTGGCGGCAGAACCGTTATATGCGCCTGTGATACAACAGGAAATGTTGAATGGGCGCCGTTCTCTGCAAGAGTATGTTCCTTCTGATCATTACTACCAGTTTGCACGCTATCACCTTTATAATCAGCAAGGTCAGATTAGTGCGAATGCTTTGCAGGTGCGAGATGTGACGGAACAGGTACGCGACGAGAAGAACCGTTCTGCATTGCTTTCAGCGGTATCGCATGATTTGCGCACGCCTTTGACCACGATCAAAGCGGCAGTGACGGGGTTGCTCCAGGCAGATGTTGAATGGGAAGAGCACGATCGTCGTGCGATGCTTGAGGATATTGATATAGAGGCAGATCATCTCACGGTGCAGGTCAATGCGCTGGTTGAACTCTCGCGTATAGAGATGGGGGCTCTGGTGCTCGAGAAAGAGTGGTGTGATGTTACAGAGGTGGTATACGGAGCATTAGTGAAAGTTGGGCGTGTGTTGGCAGGGAGGAAGGTGAGCACGGAATTTCAACCACATCTTCCCCTTATTTATGTTGACCATGTACAGTTAGAGCGTGTTTTTTATAACTTGTTAGAGAATGTAGTTCGCAGTAGTCCGCGCCAGATGGATATTGGTGTACAGGTAGAGGTCATAGGAGAGGGTCAAAAGCTCTTACGCGTACGCGTGCTCGACTATGGGTATGAAGTCCCGGAGCAAGAACGCGAGCGCATTTTCCAGTCTTTTTACAGTCCTGGCTCCGAGAGTAGTGGATTAGGTCTGGCGATATGTAAAGGGATTATAGAGGCTCACCAGGGACATATCAGTATAGAGGGACTTTCAGGTGGGGGGTCATGCTTTGTTTTTACTATTCCTATTTATCCTCAAACAGCATCAGAGAAGTTTTCGTTGTCAGGTGGATGGGTAGCGCAACCGCTCATAAGC
>JACDAE010000063.1 GCA_013695595.1 Ktedonobacteraceae bacterium
ATGGGACAAAAGCTGGATCATTCCCAAATGTACACGAACAGGCACGCTTAGGCTTTCAACGCATTCAACCAAAAGCCAGCGTTAACGTGAGAGGCGCAAATGCTCCTTGCATGTTTGCTACAAAGATCACTACCAGCAACAAGGAAAAGGTGATGGTGGCGGCTCCGAAGACAAGGAGTGCTCTTTCTTTCAGTCCCCACGTTGACTCGCGTACCTGGGACTTCTTGAGTAATGTCCTCCAAAGACATGTGCCGAGCGCTCCGAATACAACGAGCAGCATGCCGCTAATAATGGCTTTAGGTCTCTGCCATGCAAGGCGTTCATCAATCTTGCTTTGGATAAGAGACGGAATGTGGGTACTGCCCGACTGTAGCCAGGTATTGCACGCCTGGTAGAGTTTATCCATCTGCGTGCCGGCCTTTGGTGTCCCGAGCGAATCGACGAGCGATGAAAACCCGGGCAGGGGATTCAAGACAGTGGTTGCATTCACCGCAACAATCAAGGCTATCAACAGACCAACGACGATGCTTACTGCCCCGAGAGAGAAGTATGTCTTCTTTTCGAAGGTCCATTTGTGCTTCGCGGCCTGAGGTGTTCTCTTCAATTGCGTCCAAAAGAAGAGACTCAGCAGGAGAAAAATGAGCACGAAAAACCCGCCAACGACAACGAGCACTATATGATACGTGGTGTAATCGTTTATAAGTGTGTTCATGGCAGGATTGGACCGTGAGCCTGATTGAATCAGTTTGCTCAGCGTCCTTTGCAGATTGTTGTTGTTCATAGTATTCCTTAATCCTCAAATCTTATTGCTCAGTTGGTATGCCGATACGCTGACCTCGGCCACGCGCTGCGAAATGTTCTTGCCGCGCTCACCATCCAGGCTCAGCGACCAGGTGAGTTTTCTCTCTCAACCGCCTGTATGCTAAACCGAAGTTCTCAACAAAACCTAAACAGGGGGGCTTTTTTTGGGGAGCTTGAGAAAAGTTTTGGAAAAGTTTATCTTTAAGATGTACCATACCGTTGCAACAGATGGATGCGTACTGGTAGCGTGGAACAAAAGGCAGGGAAAGCAGAAAGGCAAAACGTGTCATCTACTCGTAATGATCCGCAAGAGACTATTTTAGTGGTTGATGATGAGGATGAAATCGTTCAGTTTGTTCAAGACGCCCTGGAAGACGAAGGGTATACAGTGTGCACGGCGTTCGATGGCAGGACGGCAGTGAAAGAGGTTCGCGAGCGCCATCCTGATCTGGTCATTCTCGATATCATGCTGCCCGGTTGTGATGGCTTCGCGGTGTGCAAGGAGCTGCGTGAAGATCTGGATATCCCCATTCTCTTCCTCAGCGCGAAGCAGAGCGATGCAGATAAGGTGTGGGGGTTTCGTGTGGGCGCAGACGACTATGTGATGAAGCCATTCAGTATCAAGGAACTCATCGCACGTGTCGAGGCCCATTTGCGCCGTCACCGTCGTGGCCAGATGCGCGACCGGCAACTACGCCAGACCACGCAGGTGCGTTCTGGTGCATTGACCATCGATCTCAGTGCCTATGAAGTACACTATGCGGGCTCGGCTCTTGCATTGACGCGCAAAGAATTTGAGATTCTCCAACTCCTGATCCTGCATCCGCGCCAGATTTTTTCGCGCGAGGTCATCTATGATCGCATCTGGGGAATGGATTCACTGGGCAATACCGAAACCGTCACCGAGCACATCAAGCGCATTCGGCGCAAGCTTGCGCAGGTTGATGTGCGAACGGAGTATATCAGCACTGTTTGGGGAGTAGGATATAAATGGGAAGCCAATACATCACTCTAACAAAGGCCAGGCCGCGCCAGCGCCGTTCCAGTTTCCAACGGCTCTTTACCTGGTATTGCATCGGCATTGTGATGGCCACTTTTCTTATTACTGGCATTTTAGAAGCTATCATCGTTGCTTTTCTTGTTCTAGACAAGCAATGGGCGGCAGTTTATTATCATAATCTGCCCTTGCAGAACATCGTTTTTCTCATAGCTATGGTGCTCCCTTTTATCGTGCTGGTCGTGGCTATTCTCTTTTTCGCCAGGCTGATGGGGCGTAAAATTAGCCAACCTGTGGATGAACTTATGCAGGCCGTTCAGA
>JACDAE010000072.1 GCA_013695595.1 Ktedonobacteraceae bacterium
CATGGGAGGTTGTTGTGGACGGCTTTCCATAATCAGGTATCTGCTGTCCATAATTCGCAGCCTTCGCGTTCTGCCAGTGCAAGGTAATGGGCATCGTATGTGGCTGGCAGGTGAAATTGAGATGCCAGTGCTATTGTACGTAAGCTAAAAGAAGGTTCTTTTGAGTTATCGAGAGTTACCAGGGGGAATATAACTTTTCTCAATCCCAACTCAGCATCTTCTAATGGCATCTGGCCTGCACGTATGTACTTATAAAGGCTGTTGACAGCTTCATACACAAGTAAAGTTGGTGCAAGCATACGCACATTTTTGTTTGTCCATTCTGCAAGCAGTGCCCTTGCTATATCAGAATCCGATACGGTAACTATCCATTTGACTACGACGCTAGTATCCACCACCACAATATTATTCATTAAATCCCAACTCCCGTAAACGTTCTTCTCTCATTTTTCGTATAACTTCTACTGGATCTTCAAAAACCTGTCCTTGAGTATGTTGTTGGATCTCCTCTATGGCACGAAATATTCCTGCCAATTTTTCTTGTGTTAATGGTTGCCTTTGCTCTTGAAGTACAATCTCATCTTTTTCTGCTTTCTCAAGCATCATCCCAAGATATTCCTCTACAGACAAATTATTTTCAATAGCTGCTTTTTGAATACGACGCCGTATTTCAGGACTGATTTCGAGTGTAATATCCATCTCGTTTTCATTATTCTGAGCATGTTCGTCGTCGTGTTCTTGTCTTCGTACTGCCATGCTTTGCCTTGCCTTTCTTTTTGAATATCTTTGCTTTGCTGACGTCTTAAACACAGTATACGTTGCCATTCAATTCCTATTAATAGGTATATTACCATCCTTCATTCATGATGCGTAGGCAAAAAAGACTCTTCCTTAGAACCCGAATCGCAATTTCATCCGTATTATCCTGGTAGTACCTTATTAAAAATTCACTGTATGATTGCTGGAGGAAGAGATATGGCAGATCAATTTACGCTTGGTATCGAGGAAGAGTTCCAATTGGTGAAGCAAGATTCAGGTGAACTTTCTTCGAGCGCACAAAGCATTCTGGATAAAAGTGCTCCCTACTTTGAAGAGAAGATCAAGCCGGAAATGTTGCAGTCGACGCTGGAATATGTATCTGATATTTTGCCAGATCTATCCGCTGCACGTAAAGAACTCTATTCAGCGCGTACGTTGCTTTCACGCCTTGTTCGAGAGGAAGGGATGGCTCTGATCAGCGCGGGTACCCATCCAACCGCACTCTGGATGGAGCAGGAACGGACCGATAAGGATCGTTATATCGAGATGGAGGAGGAGTATCAAGATGTTGGACGCTCCATCTTGATTTTTGGTCTCCATGTGCATGTTGCGGTGCAGGATAAAGAGTTGGCGATCAAGATTATGAATCAGGTGAGGAGCTGGTTGCCACATCTGCTGGCGCTTTCGTCCAATTCACCCTTCTGGAATGGGCGTATGACGGGCATCAAGTCATATCGCTCGGTTGTCTGGAAGCGTTTTCCCCGCAGTGGGATGCCAGACGTTTTTACCTCCTGGAGCCAGTTCGACCGGTATGTACAGGATCTCGTGGAGATGGAATGTATCGATAACGGCAAAAAGATCTGGTGGGATATGCGCCCGCATCCTTTCTTTGATACGTTGGAGTTCCGTATCTGTGATATGCCTTCAACGTTAGAGGATACGCTGGCTATTGCCGCGCTCTGTCAAGCATTAATCGCAAAGCTATCTTACCTGAATGAGCGTGATAAGGCTGTTCCCAGTCTGAGGCGTGATTATATCGATGAGAACAAGTGGCGTGCTATGCGTTATGGCCTTGATGCCGAGGTGCTCGACTTTGAAGGTCTGCGCCGCCTGAATATGCGTGATGCCCTTCGTGAAACGCTGACATTTGTTGATGATGTGGTGAATGATCTGGGCAGTCGCCGCGAGATTGACTATATTCGTACATTATTAGATGATCCTCAAGGAACAGGTGCCGATCGTCAGATGGTGATCTACCAGGAAAGCAGCGACCCACAAAAGGTGTCTCAGTTTTTGATTGAGCGCACGATGGAAGGTGTGAAGGTCGATGATATCCACGAAGGCCACAAGGTGCTGCGTTTCAGGTCACGCAAACCTGTTAAGAAGGCAAATTAAGTTTACCTTGCTACGGGTGGCTGTTGCAATTCAAACGCTTCAGCAAGCAACTCATATGAGCGGACACGGTTTTCATGACCATAGATCAATGTCGTGATCATCAGCTCGTTAGCTCCCGTCTGTTCAATAAGCTCAAGCAGGCGTGCCTTTACTGTTGCTGCACTGCCCAGCATTTGTCGTGCTCGATAGGACTGCATGTGAACCAGTTCCAGTGGATTATAGTGATAAGCGCTGGCTTCCTCAGGGCTGGGAATGGGAGCCGATTTGCCACTTTGCATACGTGCCCAGGTCAGGCGCATCGATGAGGCGAGATATTCAGCCCGTTCATCCGTTTCTGCGCAGATGGCGGAGGTTGCGAGAATGATATGTGGCTCTTTAAGGTAGACAGAAGGCGTAAAGGTGTCGCGATAGAGTTTGATTGCAGGTACTGCTGCTACTGGATTGATATGATGGGCAAATGCAAAGCCCAGGCCCAATTGTGCCGCCGCCTGTGCGCTATAGTCGCTCGAACCAAGCAGCCAGATGGGGGGCAGGTCTACATCGTTCGGGGTGGCTTTCACGGTACGAAATGGATGGCGTTCTGGAAATTGTCCTCCGGTAAATGCAAGCAGTTCAGCCAGCAATTCGGGAAACTCATCGGCCCCAGGTGTACCGTTTGTGCCGCGTAGCGCTAGAGCTGTAATGCGATCCGTTCCTGGCGCGCGACCAATGCCTAGATCGATACGACCAGGATGCAGAGCTTCCAGTACGCGAAACGTCTCCGCAACCTTTAATGGCGCGTGGTTGGGCAACATAATGCCACCGGAGCCGACGCGAATGTGTGTCGTAGCCTCGGCGACATGTCCGATCATAATTTCAGGGGCCGAACTGACCAGGGAGACAGTGTTGTGATGTTCCGCCAGCCAGTAGCGCGTGTAGCCCAGTTTATCGGCCTGGCGAGCCAGTTCAATAGTATTACGTAATGCCTGCGCTCCGGTTGAGCCTGAGTCGACGGGTGAGAGATCAAGAACTGAGAGAGGGATTGCCATAGGTTCTATCCTTGTTTTTGCCTGTTTTTAAGCATGGGGTTATTTCCCCATTTCTTCGAGCACTTGGAGCCATTGCTTATCGCCCTCTGTTCGGTAGGTGAGTCCAGCAAATGTGTATCCTAATGCTAGTATATCATCTTTTCAATCTCCGAGCAGAAGCGCCCAACCTCTTCTTCACTATTAAAATAATGCACAGATGCACGCACCATGCTTGTCAGGCTGCGTGCCTCCATATCCAGGCGCGTTGATTCGACGACGGAGACCGTGACGTTGATATTCTGTTCAGCAAGTTTCCTTTTGATCTCTTCCGGCTCCAGTCCCTCTATCGTGAAGGTCACGATCCCGCATTGGATGATGCCGCGATCCCGTACGATCACGCCGGGCAGCGGGCTGAGTTGTGTACGCAACTGATAGGCCAGGCTTTTGACGCGTCGCCAGATCGCATCCAATCCCCATTGCATAGCGTAATCGATGGCAACACCGAGGCCAATCTTGCCTGCATAGTTGGTCTCCCAGTTCTCGAAGCGTCGCGCATCGGATCGCATCTCATAGCGATCGCGTGCCACCCATGTCGCCGCATGCATATCCAGAAAGGGTGGTTCCAGTCGTTCAAGCACAGAGCGACGTACATATAAAAAGCCTGTCCCCCGTGGTCCGCGCAAATACTTTCGACCCGTTGTGGAGAGCATATCGCAGCCAATGGTGTTGACATCGATAGGCATCTGCCCCACCGATTGGCAGGCGTCCACGAGATAGAGAATGTTCGCCTCGCGTGCCACTTTCCCTATCGCCGCAATGGGATTGACGAGTCCACCACTGGTTGGCACGTGCGTCACAGCAATCAGTTTGACACGTTCATCTATCATCTGGTGCAGTGCTTCAACCGATACCTGCCCATGTTCATCGTTGGGAATGGCTTCAATGATTGCGCCAGTTTTACGCGCAATCTGCAAAAAGGCGATGTAGTTGCTGGCATACTCAGTCATACTGGTCAAAATCCGCTCGCCAGCTTGAAATGGGAGTGAGTAGAAGGCCATATCCCAGGCGTGTGTTGCATTTTCGAGTATAGCGATCTCGTCGCGTGAACAGCCGATTAGCGCGGCTGCTGCATCATATGTATGTTCAATCGCCTCATTGGCCTTGTCGAAAGCCTCATAGCCACCAATCTGAGCTTCGAGTTGTAGGTGTTTGATGGTTGCATCGAGCACAGGCTGTGGCATCAATGAAGAGCCTGCATTATTGAAATGTATTACATGAGTGGTGCCGGGTGTATCCTGGCGGGCACGTTGAAGATCGAAAGCCATGGCTGTGTATCCTCGTTTTTATACTATTGTATCAGATAGTTTACCAGATATGGATTATTTGAGGCCGCATGGGTTTGTAAACCGCACTCCTACACTATAGGCATGATTCACAAATAATGAATTTATTATCCGATGATCGCCTATAGTGTAGGAGTGCGGTTTACAAACCTGTTTTTAACCAATTCATTTATGTTAACCTGTAGGAATCACCACGCGTCCATGGCCTGTTGGTGGTAGATTGGGGCCACCACCCACGTAGCGCACTGCCGTACCGATCGCCGTCACTTCCATCCATTCGTTATTGTGCATGAACTCAACTTTCATGTCGACACCAATCACGCCATCTGCGCCGAGCTGGTCGGCCTCGAACTGCATGCGACTCAACGCCAGTTCGCGTGCCTGGTACATCAGTTCAGAATACTCTTTCAACTCGCCCTGAAAATTCCCCTTGATGCCAACCAGCCAGTTGCGTACCGCCCCCATTGAGTAGATGCAGTTTCCAATAACTAAACCCATCGGTTGAAAACCCTTATCAACAACCAGCCAGAACTCCTGTCCACTGAGATCAGAGGTAAATGCATGACCCCGGTAGCCCGGTCGCACATCCATTGCGTTGCGCGGTTCTCCCATATGTGCTGCTATCTCACTTTCTGTGGTGAAACGTCAATCCAACAGCTATCAGGATATGGCACAGGTTGGTGAAAGTCAACCTTTGTGTGTTATCCTTCAGGGCTATTTAATTCTCTCTTTCCTTCCGGATAT
>JACDAE010000081.1 GCA_013695595.1 Ktedonobacteraceae bacterium
CTCATTCTGGCAAAATTGGTTCGACGGGTCCATTGGTTCTGTGAGTCTTTCCATACTCGACAGTATGCCAGTGGACACTTGTTTTTTCTAGACTCCCTGACCTTTCACCGGTTAGCGGGGCTGTACCCACTTGCGGAGGATAGTGATGATATTAGAGAAAATCTCCAAAACATGATTATACAGCTTGAAGGCGTTAAAACTGCATTGCTTCACTCAGAACCAATAGATCCCCATCTGGCTCGAAAGATTGTCGAAGACATACACGAAATACGCCATGCGAGAACCAGTGTATTGCAGCCAGTTGAGATTGAGGATGTGGTGGGAGCGTATGTCGTCTATTTCAACCATTTGTCTACTATAGGGCAGGTGCTACGATTCCGGCCCGCAAGCAGAGAAAAAAGAGCATTTGGATTCATTGGAGAAGTTATCATCCGCCCTACCGATGATCAGAAGGCGATGAAGAAACTCTTTCAAGAAATCTACCTCACCCGAAGCGATTCTCTCTTCTTATTTGATCTGTATCTGTGGCCTGACGACATGCCTCCGCTAACCTTTCAAGAGCCTGGAAGGACAAAGGATCTTCTTACTATAGAATGGACTCGTCTCCTCCAAGAGGAGGATGACGACGATCAGGAAGGGGAAGAAGGAGATAGGCATATCGGAATGCCTATCTCCTCCATGGTGCAAAAGGTAGGGGATGGTGATAGACGTATAGGGATGCCCCTCTACTCTATGACACAAGAGCGAGGGGGATACCTGAAAGGCATTCAGGTTCGTGCAGACGGATCTGAATGGTGGATCGCAATTGGTGATGATGGAAAGGAGATGATTGATAAGAGCAGCTTGTTCTGGCTTGAAATAAGAGGATATAATCATATATTCACGTCAAGAGTACTGAGCAAGAATGACATCTATCAGAAATTGCGAGAGGCGCTTCAGCTCAATGAAGAGAAAGCAGTGCTGGCTGATCATGATGAGATCATCCAACTCCAATGGAGATTGGATCGTATCCAAAAAGACCTGAATGGCGATCTGGAGGATGATGAGCAAAAAAAACACATCGCAACAATCTATCAAACGATGTTGTGGAGCAGTGCCTCTCTGAACGAAGCACAACGCGAGGAGGTGGCGAGGCAAACAGCTACTGAGATAGACCAACTGAGAAGGATACCATCATAATCGTGATAGAGTGGATTCTCATGAAGGAGAAGGTGAACTATGGAAAACTACGCTGGCCAACCTTCCGAGAAGTTTCGGGAACCTGACTAAGATTTGGGGGCCGGTATCAAATTGTTGCCAATCACATATGGGGGCCAATGGCACATTTGACAAACAAAAAGGGGATCATCCCAATATTTGGGAACAGTGCTTACTTGCTGTTTTGATTGCTGTTTCGTGATATATTCCTGAATGAGATGGAAGGAAGGTGCTTTTCATCTTTTCAGGGAGAATGATGGCCATGGAACAATCCCCGTTTCTTCCGTTACCCGAGGGCTGGTTATTGGCCAGGTTGAGATAACCGAAGCCCAGCTCAGTGTGGAAGTGATCTTAACCCAACCTTTCGTATGTTGTCCCGGCTGTGGGAACCCCTCAGACCATGTCCACTGTCAGTGCCAGCGCACGGTCCACGATGTTCCGTGTGGAGGCCGCCGCGTGGTTCTGCGGCTTTCTGTACGCAAGTTCTTTTGCCGCGTCCCCACCTGTCTTCGGAAGGTCTTTGCGGAACGGCTTCTTGATCTTGTCCAGCCCTGGGCACGGGTCAGCAAGCGTCTCCTGGAGGAGTTGAAAGCGATTGGACTCTCTGCCAGTGCGAAGGTGAGTGAGCGTCTGGCTCCACGACTCTCACCTGGTGAGCCATTCGGTTGCTCACCGACTATTCCTTTTAGAAACCGTGAAGCGTCAAAAATTCGGAAAACGAGCTATGCCAGGCGATGATACCATCGATGGTCGCAAATAACGCTTGATACTCTCCCTCCGGCAGGACTGGTAACAGTGGCATCGAGTACTCATCTTCAATGGTGCCATCTTCCCTTTGTGAGAAAACGTCGATGATAGGCGTATCTGATTGCCAGTGGAGGATAGCTTTTGCTTGTTCAGTTGCTGTTGTAATGAGTGCGCAGCCTTGTTCGATGAACGCAGTAGAGTGTGTCCGGGACTCCTCATCTAGTTGTTGTGCGAGAAAGGGGGCCTTCTGACGGAGATTATTCGCAGCTCCTACCGTTGTTGTGAGAAAGCGGAAGAGGAATTGTCGTGTGATATGATACGTATCGACCATCTGCATATGTCTTCGGTAGAGGACGCCGTTTGCCTCATCTGCTAGCCGATGGAGTTGCTCCCGTCGTTCTGGCGAGACGAGATTCCAGTTACAATAACTACAAGCAAATGGAACCATTGGAAGTGGAAGACACCAGACAGTTCTTTGATAGCCCTGTGGGCTACGATATGGAAGCTTGAGCGAACCCTCCCAGAGAAGCATCTGGCGCCAACGACGAATATGTCTATCGGGTTCAATCCCGAGCATATGACATAGTGCTATAACTGGGATATACAGTTTTCCATCGCTTGCTCTCAGCGCAGGGATCTCTTCATTGAGATGTGGCAGGCGAATAACGGTTTGTTGAAGACTTTCTTCTCTGGTATCCTGTTCTTCATCGTTTTCTTTCACTTTTTTCCCCTTGAGTAAAGCATCCTTGCCTGCATCGTGACGCCTATTCGGTCTTCCCCTTTCGCGGGTGGAAGATATGAAGCCACGTGCCATAGAGAAGTCCCATCAATTCAATGCCACACGATACCACTGTTCATTCGTGTAACAGGTATGGAGAATTTCTGGCACAGAAAGGAGTGAAGTAGCTCCTCCAGAAAAATAAGGCAAAAGTTGCGTTGCCCCCTGGAGTGGCAGAAAATATCCCCTCATTGCTCGGCAGCCTCCTCGGCGCTTGTATCTGACAATCTGAATGCGCTTCCCATATGTCTCTCGTAATTCCAAGAAGTGTGTTTCGATGACATCTTTGACTACCCTATGCCGCAGGCGCAAAGCCACGCTCAGGTCTCCTGAGAATATGGGGAGAGAACGGTTTCCTTGACGGGCCATAGTAGTATAAAGAGTACGAAAATGCTCGCTGAGTTCATCAGAGGTGAGTCGTCTATCCATGCACTTTTGCTCCTTCTCACTCAAGTTGATGACAGCTATAAGCTGCTGTACTTGTTCTCTTTCAATGTATGGTTAGAGGGAAGATCTCCATGGCTGATCGAACGAGAACAACTTCATGGAGTGGCACCAGCCATTTCACTCAATGCTGCCCTATGATGATGCCATGGCAATACTATACTGGCGGCAGATAGCGATAACCTTTCCCTGTATCTGCCATTCACGATCCCATTCACTCTTTGGAATGAGCAGTGGCTCCATTTCCGAGTTCGCGGGCTGTAGACGTACCTGATCACGCTCCTGGAAGAAGCGTTTGAGTGTGGCACTTCCGCTGACTCCACCTTGGACATGGGTTGCGACGACAATGTCTCCATTCTGGCACGTGTGTTGTGATTGAATTACCACATAATCCCCATCACAGATAGCGTCTTCGATCATGGAGCGTCCCTTGACCCTCAAAGCATAGACAGCCTCCTCTTGAGCAACTGGTTGATGAAGAACAAGGATGTGTCCTCCATCAGGGAAAATATCAAGGGGGACGCCTGCGGCGATGGTTCCTATCACTGGAATCCCTTCCGAGCGTGTCGTCAGCTTGATTCCCCGGCTCTTCCCTGGTTCTCGCGTTATCCATCCATGTTTTTCAAGCATGCTGAGATGGTGGCTTATATGTCCAGTACTGGTGATTCCCAGCTCATGTCCAATTTCCCGATTGGTCGGTGGCATTCCTTCTGATGTGATGGAGCGGACAATAAACTCGTATATTCTGTGTTGTATATCACTCGCACGTGTAAATTACAAAATTCGATGTCGTAATTCTTTGATACCTCTGTGTCGTATTGGAGTTCCAGAAATCGTCATCTGATAAGGGAGGAGAGAGCTTGTTTGAACATGATCTCGCTTATGCATTCGATGAACTTGCTATCTTCTTTGCTTCTCTGACGTATCGGTAGAAGGTAGAGCGCGAAATGCCAAGTGTTGAGCATATATCGTCAACAGAGTGCTTTGGATCTTCAAACAAACGGAGAGCAAGTGCCACTTTCCCGTTTGTCGAAAGTTTTCTGAGCCTACCTCCTACACGTCCTCTCGCACGTGCGGCGACCAGACCGGCGTTCGTCCGTTCACGAATGAGATCACGCTCAAATTCAGCAAGAGCCGCCATCAGATGGAAGATGAGTTTGCCGCCAGGTGTCGTGGTATCGATGTTCTCCGTCTCGATCAAGCTATGCTCTTCCCGCTTGAGCACTTGCCCGCTCATATGCACTTGGTGCTGGCTACCAGAGCCGATCCTGCCCTTCCCCTCTCCAGATTGCGCATGCGTGGGCACCTGCTTGAGTTGCGCGACCAGGACTTGCGCTTTCGTCAGGATGAAACCACCCGCTTTTTGGTGCAGGGCATGGGTCTGCCTCTCACTGAAGAAGAGGTGGCGATCCTCCAGACGCGCACCGAGGGCTGGATTGCCGGTCTGCACCTGGCGGCGCTCTCCCTGCGCAAGCGAGAGGATCGCTCCACGTTTGTCAAGGACTTTGCTGGCTCCCACCGCTATCTGCTCGATTACGTGCAACAGGACATCCTGGCGCAGTTGTCTGCCCCGCTACAGGAGTTTTTACTCCAGACAGGCATCTTACCTCGTATGAACGCCGCCATTTGCCAGGCGGTGACTGCTTCGTCTTCGCTCCAAGCAAGCCAGCAGCTGTTGGAAGAGCTAGAGCGAGCCAATCTCTTTGTGATGCCGCTGGATGATGAGCGGCGGTGGTATCGCTCTCATGATCTCTTTCGTGAAGCACTCTACTGTGCGGGTTAAGTGTGGCTGAAAGGCTAAGACCGTGTTTTGGAATGCAACCGTAGCAGTGGCCCTGCGTAGCAAGAAGAGCAAGATAGGAGAAGTTTTTTTCACATCGAAGCCAGTAGAATAGAGGTACTTGCACATTGCAAGAAGATCTACGCCCCCATGAGGCATTCCGAATGGAAGGGCGTGTCCTGAAATTGATAGAGCGGTGGTTCCGCTTTGATGCCGCCTGGATGCACGTCAACAACAGCGCTTCCACCGGCGCGGGATTGAGAACAGAGGAGGTCAAATGTCTACATCCGTGCTCTACATGTCGATGTCCCTCGACGGGTACATCGCTGGTCCCAACGACGAAGTGGGCAACCCCGGCGGCGACGGCTTCATGCGGCTGCACGAGTGGTTTGTCACTCCAGATGGGGAGTTCTTCCGGCCATCCGGCCCAGACGGACAATTGATAGACGAAATAAATGCGACCGGCGCAGTCCTCGTGGGTCGGCGGCTTGCGGAGCAGATCGATCACTGGGGCGGAGACCACCACGGCGTCCCCATCTTCGTGGTCAGTCACCGGCCGCCCGGTCCCTCGGTGGCCAACTATCCGTTGGTGACCTACGTGACCGATGGGATCGAGAGCGCGATGGCGCAGGCCAAGGCCGCCGCCGGCTCCCGCAACGTGCTGGTGCATGGCGCGTACACAGCGCAACGGGCACTGGAGGCCTCCGTGCTGGACGAGGTGCAGATCCATCAGATCCCAGTGCTCTTCGGTCGTGGTCGTAGGCTCTTCGAGGTGTTGTCGTCGCGCATCGAGTTGGAAATCATTCGGGTGATCGACACGCCACAGGCCACCCATATTCGCTACCGCGTCCGGAGCTAGCGCCGGTCGAGGGGCAGCTACAGGGAGTGCTGCGTTCAATGGCGAGACCCGACTACTGACGCCGGGTTTCCACACCAAAATGGAGGCGACTTTCGCAGAAAGGTCACGCGCGATGGACCAGCGTGCGCATAAACTCTGTCAGAATGCACAGGCTGTCTTGGCAGGGATCAGTTGAGAAATACATCCGGCCCATACGTGTTTTTTTGACGGTAGGATACAACGGGCGATAGAAGTAGCGATTATATCGTGCCTCTGAGCTTAAAGCTGATACAACGATCTGGATAAAGTGGCTGCTCAGGCCATTTCTCACTTGAGCGAAAACACAGCTATATGAGCACAATTTTGCTACTTCTATCGCCCGTTGTATTCCCTGGTCAAAATTGCACGTATGGACCTTATAGACGACATTTCATCGCCATTTTATTTTTGAGGAGACAACTATGCGCTATGCACTTTACCTTCCGAATTTGGGGCAGTTTGCCGATGTACGCGCCCTGGCCGATCTTGCTAGCGAAGCCGAGCAGGTTGGTTGGGATGGCTTCTTCATCTGGGACCATATCCAATTCGGAAGAGATACGCTCGCCGCTGATCCCTGGGTTGCTCTCGCGGCCATCGCGATGAGGACTGAGCGTATCCGCATTGGGGCCCTGATTACGCCGCTGCCTCGTCGCAGACCCTGGAAGCTGGCACGCGAAACTGCCACATTGGATCGCCTCTCAGGAGGTCGTCTCATCGTAGGCGTCGGCAGCGGCGATGACTCGTTCGGCGAGTATGGCACTTTTGGCGAAGCGGTGGATAACAAGACGCACGCCGCGCAACTCGACGAGGGGCTCGCGGTCCTGACCGGCCTGTGGAGCGGCCAACCCTTTAGCTATGCAGGGCAGCACTATACTGTTCGCGACGCGCTCTTCCTGCCGCCTCCCATCCAATCACCACGCATCCCTATCTGGGTCGCGGGCATCTGGCCTCACAAAGCCCCATTGCGCCGCGCGGCCCGCTGGGATGGTCTCTGCCCGATCGCTGAAGGACGCACAGTTTCCCCTGAAGAGGTTCACGAAATGCTCACCTCTACCATGCAACAGCGTACAACCGATGCCCCCTTTGATGTCGCCGTGCCCGGCTCCGTCGGCAATCGCGCACCAGCGGAGGCCGCGCAATTGCTCAAAGCCTACGCTGATGCCGGGGTCACATGGTGGCAGGAAGGCTTCCTTCCAAAGGATACGCTCGATGACGTGCACAAGCGCATCCAGCAGGGCCCTCCCACATTCTAAAGCATTTACACGTTGCGGATTCACTTTGGCGACAAAGATTCTGACATGTATTTCGAGGGGACCTTTAACGATGATGGCTCCGAGTACAGCGGCGCTTGGCACTACCCTGACGGTGGCGGCTATGACGCGACTGTGACCAGGCTTGATCAATAGCTTCTAGCGAAAATGGTGTTCCAATTTCGCCCAGACTATCAACTGGTGTCCAGGTACCCCTTATAGGAGACCATTCCATTCCGGGGGCTAACTGCTGTGCTTCTATAAGGTAGAGATTATTCCCGGTCTGGAATGGCCTCATGAAGCACCGCAGTTAGCCCCCGGAATGGAATGGTCTCCATTATCGGCAGAGTTTTTAGGGTGATAGGAAGATCAACTCTGCCGATAATACCGTGATTCTGGTCAGAACTCGACCGATACGAGGAGGTATCGATCCAATTTGCTGGTAACTGTCGTGCTTTCACCGCTCAGATTCGTTCTTTTACCATTGCGTGGGCGGCGGCCATCATGCGCGTGCGTAGCGCATGAGTACCACGCCTGATGGGAATGGCCTGGATTCGATCAGGCGCAGATGAACGCGCAGCCCCTCAGGAAAAAGCTTCTTGCCACTGCCGAGCACCACTGGGTAAACCCTCAGGCTATATTCGTCAATCAGATCGTGCTCGGCCAAGGTATGAACCAGCACGCTGCTGCCATCGATGACGATGTTCTTGCCGGGCTGTGCTTTCAAGGCGCGTACTTCCTCGACCACATTGCTGCTAATCAAGGTGGAGTTGCGCCAGGCCGAGGTCGTGGTCAGGGTGGTGGAAACGACGTACTTCGCCATGGTGTTCATGACCTCGCCAAACGGGTCACCGGCTGGCATGGGTTCAAATGCCCCACCGTGGATCTGCCAGGTTTTGCGTCCCAAAAGCAGCGCGTCACTGTGGCTCATTTCCTCAAAGAAGTGCGCGCCAATGTCATCGTGCCAGAACGGCCCTGTCCACCCACCGTGGGTGAAGCCGCCCTCGGTATCTTCTTCTGTGCCACCTGGTGCTTGCATGACAGTATCCAACGACATAAACTCTGAGACAACGATCTTTCGCATGTGATTCTCCTTTGTTGTAAAGTCTTTGTAGGTGGATTATAACGCAGCACAAGGGTCCTGTCTTGAATAAAAACGACAGCTACTCAGACCTGCTTTTCCCAATGATCTGAGCCGGTGTTTGTCCGGTCAAATGCTTGAGCGATCTTGTCATATGCGACTGATCAGCATAGCCAGCCAGATCAACGATGTCGAGGAGAGCTCTGCCTTGCTCTAAAAGAGCCACTGCCTCGCGCGCGCGTTCGATTTGACGAACAGCGCACTGTGTCAAGCCGGTGGCTCGCAAGAAACGACGCTGTATGGAACGTAAGGACAGACCTTTCAGTCGCTCTTGTAACACCGCATCCACGACTGGATCACGAACAAGCAGACCGTCACGCACGAGCCTGTCTACAAATGTTTCCGCATTTTCATAGGTAGGAAACTGCCACGCAGAGCCAGAAAGCCAGAAGGACGTACTCGTCGCTTCAGGCAGGGTGGCATCTCTTCGATCCATGACATTTCCTGGCGGCAGATGGGGCATAAAGGTCCCAAGCGGAAAGACGATGCCCAAAAACGCAGCGTTCGCAGGGCAGTATGCAGGCGTCGCTTTCGTCTCTGGCCCGCGCACACTCAGGGTTGTCGTACCATTGTGTCTTGTCACGACCATCTCCCAATGGCTCACGGCACGGGAGAAAAAAGTGCTCGCATTCTCACTTTGACTACGCCAGATCGTGTCGACAAAAGACGAGTCCGATGGTCTTTCGTCAAGGGAAAGGTCATCCATGGATCCTCCACGTGTCCGTATCAGAGATCTGAAAAACATCCTCAAGAACCCCAAAATGGTATCGGGTTTGGAAATGGCAACCCGTCTCTCTGATCGCAGGAGATTGGTCCTGATGCGCACCACTGGAAAAAGGCTCTCCCGCACTTCCACTTTGTACGAAAGCTCTCGCAGACTGGTGAGC